>JANYDZ010000655.1 GCA_025363375.1 Hyphomicrobiales bacterium | reverse complement strand
TCCTCGCGCCCGCCGAGACTCGCCGTGCCGCATCCCATGTGCACGAAGGACAGCGCGGCGCGGATGACGTTTTCCTCCTCGCCCTCGGCGAAGACGACGCGTTTGGGATAACGCTGAACGCGCTCGACGATGCGCTGCAAGGCGCCGGCGATGGGGTCGCGCCGCGCCGACAATTGCGATTTGTAGGCTTCCATGTCGGCGATGGGCCTGCGCGCCACGCCTGAATCCATGGCGGCCCTGGCGACCGCCGGCGACACCACGCTGATGAGGCGCGGATCGAACGGCACGGGGATGATATATTCGCGGCCGAATTTGGGGCGCGCGCCCGAATAGGCCGCGGCGACCTCGTCGGGAACGTCCTCGCGCGCGAGTTCGGCGAGCGCGTAGGTCGCGGCGATCTTCATTTCCATGTTGATGGTCTTCGCCTGCACGTCGAGCGCGCCGCGGAAGATGAAGGGAAAGCCCAGAACATTGTTGACCTGATTGGGATAGTCGGAGCGCCCCGTCGCGACGATGCAGTCGTCGCGCACCGCCATCGCCTCTTCCGGCGTGATTTCCGGATCGGGATTGGCCATGGCGAAAATGATCGGATTTGGCGCCATGGAGCGCACCATCGCCGGCGTCACCGCGCCCTTCACCGAGAGGCCGAAGAAAATGTCCGCGCCCACCATCGCTTCTTCCAGCGTGCGCTTGTCGGTGGCGACGGCGTGGCCGGATTTCCACTGGTTCATGCCGTCCGTGCGGCCGCGGTAGATGACGCCCTTGGTGTCGCACATGATGATGTTTTCGGGCGCGAAGCCCATGGCCTTGATGAGGTCGAGGCAGGCGATGCCGGCGGCGCCGGCGCCGTTGCAAACGAGCTTCGTGGTCTTGATGTCGCGGCCGGTCAGGTGAATGGCGTTGATCATGCCGGCGGCGGAAATAATCGCGGTGCCGTGCTGATCGTCGTGGAACACGGGAATGTCCATGAGCTCGCGCAGGCGTTCCTCTATGATGAAACATTCCGGCGCCTTGATGTCTTCAAGGTTGATGCCGCCGAAAGAGGGGCCCAGATATCTCACCGCGTTGATGAATTCCTCGGTGTCCTCCGTGTCGATTTCAAGATCGATGGAATCGATGTCGGCGAAGCGCTTGAACAGGATCGCCTTGCCCTCCATCACGGGCTTGGACGCCAGCGCGCCGAGATTGCCGAGGCCGAGAATGGCGGTGCCGTTGGTGATGACGGCCACGAGATTGCCGCGCACGGTGTAGTCATAGGCGGTCGAGGGGTCTTTCGCGATCTCCAGCACGGGAATGGCGACGCCCGGCGAATAGGCCAGCGACAGGTCGCGCTGCGTCGCCATGGGCTTTGTGGGGATGATCTCCAGCTTACCGGCGCGTCCGCGCGTGTGGTAGGCGAGCGCCTCCTGATCGGTGATGAGCTGGCGTGGGGGAGGCGTGATCTTGTCGGCGGCCATGGGGTTACTCGGGTGAGGCCGGCGGGTGGCGCAGGCGCGAAGGGGGAGCCCGAGCTATAGGGGGATAGGGCGGGGTGGGCAAGGTATTCAGTCGTTTTCGCAACACTTGCCGCAAGCAGTTTCAGGGGCCACCCTGAGGTCATCGCCGAAACCCTGCATTTCCCCCGGCATGGCCGGTTCGCGCGCGAGGATGTCCCCAACTGAATCCACGCGCGGGTGTGTCGGGGCCCCGCAATTTGCTACCCTCCCCTCATGATCATCCGCGCCGCGCCAGCCAGCCTGCCCGAACCGCACGCGCTTTCGCCGGCGGGGGACCATCGTCCCACCCCCATGATGGCGCAATACGTCGAGATCAAGATCGCCAATCCCGATTGCCTGCTGTTCTACCGCATGGGCGATTTCTACGAATTGTTCTTTGACGACGCCGAGATCGCCTCCCGCGCGCTCGGCATCGTCCTGACGAAACGCGGCAAGCACAACGGCCACGACATCCCCATGTGCGGCGTGCCCATCGACCGCGCCGACGATTACCTGCAACGGCTGATCGGCCTCGGCCACCGGGTCGCGGTTTGCGAGCAGCTCGAAGATCCGGCCGAGGCGAAAAAGCGCGGGCCGAAATCGGTGGTGAAGCGCGATGTGGTGCGCCTCGTCACCCCCGGCACCATCACCGAGGAACGCCTGCTCGACCCCGCCCGCGCCAATGTGCTGCTGGCGATTGCGCGCGTGCGGGCGGGCGAGGAGGAATGGCTCTACGGCCTCGCCAGCGTCGATATTTCCACGGGCTCGTTCACGGTGGCCGAAACGCGCGAAGCGGGCCTCGCCGCGGAAATCGCCCGCATCGACGCGCGCGAAATCGTCGCCGCGGAAGCGTTGGCGGCGGACGAGCGTCTCAAGCGCGTTTTCGCCGACGCGCGCGCGCCGCTGACCCCGCTCGCGCGCGACACGTCCGACACGGGCGCGGCCGAGCGCGTCCTGCGCGACTGGTTTGCGCTGGCGACCCTCGACGGCCTCGGCGCCTTTTCGCGGGCGGAACTCGCCGCCGCCGCCGCCGCCATCCGCTATGTCGAGCGCACGCAGCTCGCCGCGCGCCCGCCGCTGGCTTTCCCGACGCGCCAGCGCCAGGGCGCGATCATGGAGATCGACGCCGCGACGCGGGCCAATCTCGAACTCGTGCGCACGCTGTCGGGCGAGCGCGAGGGATCGCTGCTGGCCTCCATCGACATGAGCGTGACGCCGGCCGGCGGACGCTTGCTCGCCGAGCGCCTCGCGGGGCCGCTCACCTGCGTCGCGGCGATTGCGGCGCGCCTTGATTCCGTCGCGCTTTTTCTCGCCGATCCCGCGCTGCGCGATGCCGCGCGCGCCGCGTTGAAATCAGCGCCGGATATCGCGCGGGCGGCCGCGCGCCTCGCGTTGCGGCGCGGCGGCCCGCGCGATCTTGCGGCCCTGCGCGAGGGCGCGCTGGCGTCCGCAGCCGTCGCCCTGCGTTTGCGCCAATGCGCGGTCCTGCCGGAGGAGATTGCGGCGGCGGCGGAAGCCGCTGGCGGCATACCCCCGGACTTTGTCGCCTTGCTGAAGGACGCGCTTGCCGACGAACTTCCGCTCAACCGCCGCGACGGCAATTTTGTGCGCGCGGGCTATGACGCGTCGCTCGACGAGTTTCGCGGGCTGCGCGATGCAAGCCGGCGCGTCGTCGCCGGTTTGCAGGCGCGCTATTGCGAAATGGCCGACTCGAAGCAATTGCGCATCAAGCACAACAACTTTCTCGGCTATTTTCTCGAGGTGCCGCAGGCGGCGGGCGAGAAACTGACGCGCGAACCCTGCAACGCCACTTTCATTCATCGCCAGACCATGCAGGGCGCGATGCGGTTTTCCACCGCCGAGCTCGCCGGGCTCGAGGCGAAAATCGCCGGCGCCGCCGACAGCGCATTGGCGCTTGAACTTACAATTTTCGACGCCCTGTGCGCCGCCGTTGCGACGCGCATGCAGGCGCTGAAAGACGCCTCCGCCGCGCTGGCTGCGATCGATGTTTCCGCGGGGCTCGCCGAACTCGCCAGCCGCCGCGACTGGACGCGGCCAATTGTCGAGGACGGCAAGCGCTTCGAGATCGTCGCGGGCCGCCACCCCGTCGTCGAGGCCGCGCTCTCGGCGCGCGGAGAAGGCTTCGTCGCCAACCATTGCGATCTCACCGATCCCAGGGGAGAAGCCTCCCGCATCGCCGTCGTCACCGGCCCCAACATGGCGGGCAAATCGACGTACCTGCGGCAGAACGCGTTGATCGCGGTGCTGGCGCAAATGGGCGCCTATGTTCCCGCGAAAAGCGCGCGGCTCGGCGTCGTCGACCGCCTGTTCTCGCGCGTCGGCGCCGCCGACGATCTGGCGCGCGGGCGCTCCACCTTCATGGTGGAAATGGTCGAGACGGCGGCGATCCTCAATCAGGCGGGCGAACGCTCCCTCGTCATCCTCGATGAAATCGGCCGCGGCACCGCGACTTACGACGGCCTGTCGCTGGCGTGGGCCGTGGTCGAGCATCTGCACGGAACCAATCGGTCGCGCGCGCTGTTCGCGACGCATTTTCACGAATTGACCCAGCTCGCCAAACAAATGCCGCGCCTCGTCAACCTCACCATGCGCGTCGCCGACCACGCGGGCGACGTGATCTTTTTGCACGAGGTCGGCGCCGGCGCGGCGGACCGCTCCTACGGCATTCAGGTGGCTAAACTCGCGGGCCTGCCACCGGCGGTGGTGGCGCGCGCGCAGGTGATTTTGACCGAGCTGGAAGCCACCGAGCGCAAGGCGCCCGTGCAAAAGCTGATCAACGATCTGCCGCTGTTCGCCGCCATCGCGCCGTTGCCCGTCGCCGCGCCGCCGCGCGAGGACGAATTGCGCAAGCTGCTGGATGACATCGACCCCGACGAACTGACGCCGAGAGCCGCGCTGGAGGCGGTGTATGCGATGAAGAAGGCGAGACGGGGGGAGGGGTGATATTTTACGATTGAAATCGGGTACGTCGATGCTCCGCGAGAAAAGCGGGATCAGGACGAAATTTATTCGGAAGCATTAGTTTGGTCGCGCTGCGCTCCCTCGAGAGCCGCGATGATTCCATCGGCAACTTCGGCGAATAGACAATCGTGTGGTCAGGCTCGATGGCGATCAATCCCAACTCGAAGGCGCGATCATGCAGATAATTGAGGCATGGTCCGTCGTGCGGGTTTGTTCGCAATTCGGGTTTGCTCGCCCATGGTAGAATGTGACCCGCTACGAGAAGCGACTCGGCTTCGACGCCGGTAATGGCGCATTTGCTTTCATAGGTCGCGAGGACCATCTCGCGGAAAAAGCCTTGGTTGACGCGTCGTTTTGCTAAAGTGTCTACGTCCAGCCCTTGTCGGATTTCAAATTCAAACGGCGCCTGCGGCGCCTCCGCAAAGCCAAGGACTTCGTTGCTTGCAACGCTGCCGACAAAGCTTTCCATGTTGGCGAAAAAATCCTTCCAAACCGCTCGATCCAAAGCGCTTGCGTTCGACATTCCCCGTTGAGA
>JANYDZ010000598.1 GCA_025363375.1 Hyphomicrobiales bacterium | reverse complement strand
CGGGAACGTTCCGCGCCGTCGACGACGTGAATCTGGATGTCGCGCACGGAGACATAGTTGCGCTGCTCGGCAAGACCGGCTGCGGCAAGTCGACCATGTTCAACATGATCGCCGGCCTCACGGGGCCCAGCGCCGGCGCCGTGCGCGTGCGGGGACACGATCCTTTCGGGGACTTCGACTTGCTGCGCGGAAAAATCGCCGTCGTCTTTCAGAACGACAGATTATTGCCGTGGCGCGACGCCATCGGCAATGTCGAGCTAGGGCTTGAAATGCTGGGCCACGCGCCGCAACAACGCAAGAAGACCGCGCAGTTCTGGCTCTCGCGCCTTGGCCTCGGCGGCCATGAGAACGACTATCCGCACGCGCTTTCGGGCGGTATGCGCCAACGCGTTTCCATCGCGCGCGCTTTTGCGACGGACGCGAGCATTCTCCTGTGCGACGAGCCTTTTTCCGCGCTTGATGAAATGACGGCGCAAAAGCTGCGCGCGGAATTCGCCGCGCTGGTGCGCGAAAACGACAAGACAGCGGTCTTCATCACGCACTCCATCAACGAGGCCCTGCAACTTGGCGACCGCGTTGTCGTGCTGCGGCGTCCCGCGAAAATCGCGCTCGACACGCGGCTTTCGCGGGACACGGCCCGCGCGGAACAGGACGCGCTCCGCGGGCGCATCCAGGCCATATTGGCGCAATAGGCGCCTTGCGATAGGCTTGCCCAAGGACCGGAGGTCGGACGTGAGCCAGTCCATCGACTTTGACACAACCGCCTTCGACCGCTTTCTCGAGAGCCACGTCGAGGGCGCGCGCGGCGCGCTCGAAGTCGCGCGCGTTCCAGGCGGACAGTCGAACCCCACCTATTTCATCGACAAGGGCGCGACGCGCATGGTGCTGCGCAAGCAACCGGCCGGCGACATCCTGCCATCAGCCCACGCGGTCGACCGCGAATACCGCGTGATGAAGGCGCTTGCCGCAACCGGCGCGCCCGTGCCGAACATGATTCTCTTTCATGCGGAGCGCGATGTCGTCGGCACGCCCTTCTATCTCATGGAGCGGCTTGAGGGCCGCGTGTTTCACGACAACGCGCTGCCCGGCTTGAGCGCTGAAGATCGGCGCAAGGCCTATCATTCCATGGCGGAAACGCTCGCGAGCCTGCACAGCGTCGACGCCGCCGCCGTCGGTCTCGCCGACTACGGCCGCCCCGGCAATTATTTCGCGCGCCAGATCGCGCGCTGGTCGCGACAATGGGAATTGTCGAAAACACGAGAGCTTCCCGATGTGGAAGCGCTCATTGCCTGGCTCAAGGCCGAAATTCCAGGGGACGAAACCTCCACCATCGTTCACGGCGATTTCCGTTTCGGCAATCTCATGTTGCACGCGAGCGAACCGCGCGTCGTCGCCATTCTCGATTGGGAGCTGTCGACGCTCGGCCACCCGCTCGCCGATCTCGCGCATTCCTGCATCGGCTGGCACGCGAAAACGGGGGATTACGGCGGTTTGCTGGGGCTCGATCTCGCGGCGCTCGGCATTCCCCTGCAAAGCGAATATGTCGAGACCTACATGCGGCGCGCCGGTCACAGCGCGCCGTTGCTGCCATTTCATCTCGCCTTCGCGCTGTTCCGTTTCGCCGTCATCTTTGAAGGCGTCGCGGCGCGCGCGAAACAGGGCAACGCCAGCGGCGACAACGCGCGCGACGTCGGCCGCCTTTCGGAGGTCTTCGCCCGCCGCGCGGTGGATGTGATCGAGGGACGGCCGCACGCCTGAGAATTTGGAGCACGCCATGGATTTCGCATACACGCCGAAGGTCGAAGAGCTGCGCAAGCGCTTGACGGCCTTCATGGAGGCGCACGTCGTCCCCGTGGACGCCGCGTTCAACGCCGCCGCGCACGCGGGCCGATTCCCCCTTGAATTGCTTGAGCCGTTGAAGGCGAGGGCGAAGGCCGAAGGTCTGTGGAACCTGTTCATTCCCGCGTTGAAAAGCGACGAGCCCGGCACGCGGCTCTCCAATCTCGAATATGCGCCGCTGGCGGAGATCATGGGCCGCGTGTTCTGGTCGTCGGAAGCGTTCAATTGCAGCGCGCCGGACACCGGCAACATGGAAATCCTGCATCTTTTCGCGACGCCGGAACAACGCGCCCAATGGCTTGCGCCGTTGATGAGCGGAAATATCCGCTCCTGCGTCGGCATCACCGAACCCGACGTCGCTTCGTCCGATCCCACGAACCTGCAAACAACGATTGCGCGCGACGGCGATCATTACATCGTCGACGGACGCAAATGGTTCACCACCGGCGCGCTGCATCCGAACGCGAAATTTTGTATTGTTATGGGGCTTTCGGATCAGCGCCTCGAGGCGGCCCCGCACGCGCGTCATTCCATGGTCGTCGTGCCGCTGGACGCGCCGGGCGTAAATATTGTGCGCAATCTGCCCATCATGCAGCATTATTCGCCCGAAGGACATTGCGAGGTCGTCTACGACAACGTGCGCGTTCCCGCGACGAATATTCTGGGCGCGGAGGGCACAGGCTTCGCCCTCGCGCAGGCCCGCCTCGGCCCCGGCCGCATTCATCATTGCATGCGCTCCATCGGGCAATGCGAAGTCGCGCTCGAACTCATGTGCGCGCGCGCGGCGGACAGACGGGCGTTTGGACGCCATCTCGCGGAATACGCGAACATTCAGGACTGGATCGCGCAAAGCCGCATGGAGATCGATCAGGCGCGGCTCTATGTGCTGCGCGCGGCCTGGCTGATGGACACGCGGGGCAACAAGGCCGCCCGTACGGAGGTCTCCGCCATCAAGGTCGTGGTTGCGCGCATGCAGCAACGCATTTGCGACCGCGCCATTCAGGTGTTCGGCGCAAAGGGGCTCACCAACGATACGCCGCTGGCGTTTTTGTGGACCTGGGGCCGCGCGTTGCGCTTCATCGACGGACCCGACGAAGTCCACAACCGCGTCGTCGCGCGCGCGGAACTGCGCAAGCACGGGAGGACCCCATGAATCTCGGCGCTTTGCTCAAAGGCAAAACCGTTTTCATCACCGGGGCGTCGTCGGGCATCGGCGCGCATTTGGCGCGAACATCGGCGTCCTGCGGCGCGAATGTCGTGACGACCGCGCGGCGGCTGGACGCTCTGCGGGCGATGGAAGACGAACTCGTCTCAAAAGGCGCGGCGGGCGTGTTGTCGCTTCGTCTCGACGTCGCCGAAGAAGCTTCGGTTCAAGCCGCGATCGACGCAGCGCAAAAACAATTCGGCGGGCTCGATGTCGTCGTCAACAACGCCGGCGTCGCCGGCGGCTCAATGGCGATGGACATGAAAATGGATGAGTTTGACTCCATCATCGCCACAAATCTGCGCGGCGCCTTCATGGTGGCGAGCCAAGCCGCGCGCGCCTGGCGCGCGGAAAAGCGCGGCGGCGCCGTCGTCAACATCGCCTCGGTGCTGGGCTTTCGGCAGGCCGGCGGCGTCTCCGCCTACGCCATGTCAAAGGCCGGCGTGGCGCAGATGACAAAAACGTTGGCGCTGGAATGGGCGCGCTACAACATTCACGTCAACGCCATCGCGCCAGGCTATTTCGACACGCCTATGAACGAAGGCTTCTTCGAAACGGACGCGGGCAAGACCATGATCAAACGCATCCCCATGCGCCGGGTCGGAGATCTCGGCGATCTCGATGGCCCGTTCTTGTTGCTGGCGACCGAGGCATCGCGGTTCATGACCGGCGCGGTCATTGCGGTGGATGGCGGGCATCTCGTGAATTCGTTGTGAGCGGGCGCCGCGGGTTACAGGCTTCTTTCGCCGCGCGGGAGAAGGAATCGGGCGTTGCGCCTTACGCTCCCGCCTGCGCCAACTTCCTCCCCGCCTTGAACGCTTGCCATTCCTTCAACGCCTGGTGCGCCTCGCGCTTCTGCGTCGCGATGTATCCCGGAGGCTCCGTGCGCGTCGTCACTTCAAGGCGCAATCCGTTCGGATCAAAAAAATAGATCGACTGGATGAATTCGTGATCGACGACGCCGACGACTTCAACGCCCGCCGCTTTCAACCGCTCTTGCATCGCCCACACGTCCTTGATGGTTGGCACTTCCATGGCGAAATGTTGCACCCATTTGGGCGTGTTGGGGGAAGGCAGCGGCATCTCGCCCGCGCCGAGATCGAAGAAGGCGAGATAGGAGCCGTCGCCCAGCTCGAAGAAGATGTGGAGATAGGGGCCGGGATCGCCCGAGCTTGGCACGGACGCGACCTTGACGCTGCTCGTCATCGGCAGACCCAGCAAATCCTCGTAAAACGCCCGCGTTTCCTCCGCGTCGCGGCAAGGAAACGCAAAGTGGAAGAGCTTTTCAATCGTGCGCGGCGTCGCCATGGCGTCTCTCCCAATTCAAACTACAGCGCGGGCTCCGGCGCGCGGGCCGGCTCCGTCGCCTTTTCGAAAACAAACTCGCTCCACACGGGATTTCTCGCGCGCGAATCGTAATCCGACATGCGCGCCGGCCATTGCGTCGCGATTTTTCCCGACTTCGTCTTGAAGTAGGAGTTGCAGCCGGGCGCAGCGACCGGCGTGCGCGCGAGCCGCTCCCGCAACATGTTGTTGAAGGCGCGCTGCGCCTCCAC
>JANYDZ010000578.1 GCA_025363375.1 Hyphomicrobiales bacterium | reverse complement strand
ACGTTTAAACGCTATCCCATGGCTGGTCCTCCCCCATCCCCGGCAATGGTCCGGTCGGGGCAGGTTTGAACTCAAAACAGCCCCCCAAACAGCCGATTGGCGCTCCTGCCTCGAAAGCGCTATATACAGCCAGACATTCCGCTTTCCGGGAGGCTCCGATGCTCGCATCCGACGACGATATTCTCAGCAAGGCCCAGCAATGGCGGGAGGCCGGCAAGGGCGTCGCCATCGCCACTGTCGTGGAAACCTGGGGCTCGGCGCCGCGGCCCGTTGGCAGCCATCTGGTGATTGACGGCGACGGCAATTTTCTGGGTTCGGTCTCAGGGGGGTGCGTCGAGGGCGCCGTCGTCAGCGAGGCCGGCGACGTGATCTGCGACGGCAAGCCGCGCACGCTGGAATTCGGCGTCGCGGACGAGACCGCGTGGCGGGTGGGCCTGTCCTGTGGCGGGCGCATAAAGGTCTATGTCGAAAGGGTGGAATAATGCGTCTCGATCTGCTCAAGACCCTCAATGAAGAACGCGCGGGCCGGCGCGCGGCGGTGCTTGTCACCGACCTTGGCGATGGCTCGCAACGCCTTGTAAAGGGCGCGGAAATCGCGTCCGACGCCATGGCGGAGGAAGTCGACGCGGCGTTGCGCATGGGCAAGAGCCGCGGCGTTGAAATCGCGGGAAAGAGCTATTTTCTCACGGTGCAGGCGCCGCCGGCGCGCATCGTCTGCATCGGCGCGGTGCATATTTCGCAGGCTTTGGCGCCGATGGCGAAGCTCGCGGGATTCGACATGACGATCATCGATCCGCGTACGGCGTTCGCGACGCCGGAGCGTTTTCCCGATGTGAAGCTGCTGGCGGAATGGCCCGACGCTGTGTTGCCGGCGATGCGCATCGACCGCTACACCGCCCTGTGTCTTTTTACGCACGATCCCAAGATCGACGACGCCGGACTTGTTCCCGCCTTGCGCGCGGATTGTTTTTACATCGGCGCGCTGGGCTCGCGCAAAACACACCAGAGCCGCCTTGCGCGCATGAAGCAAGCGGGTTTCACCGACGCCGATCTGGCCCGCGTTCACGCGCCGATCGGGCTCGACATCGGCGCGGTTTCGCCCGCCGAAATCGCGGTGTCGGTGCTTGGCGAAATCATCATGGCGCTGCGCAAAAAGCCGCTGCGCGCGGAGAAAGCGGCGTGAAATTTGGCGCTGTTCCCGTCGAGGAAGCCGGCGGCGGCATTGTCGCCCACGCGGTCAGGCGCGACGGGCTGGTTCTGAAAAAAGGCCATCTTGTCGGCGCGGGCGAGATCGCGGCGCTGCGCGCGGCGGGCGTCGAAAGCGTCGTCGTGGCGCGGCTGGAGCCGGACGATGTGGGCGAGGACGCGGCGGCTCTGGATCTGGCGCGCGCCGTCGCCGGAGCGAATTTGCGCATCGAAAAGCCGTTTACGGGGCGCGTCAATCTTTTCGCCGAAACGGCTGGGGTGCTGGTCGTGGATGCCGCGGGGATCGACGGCGTCAACGACATCGACGAGCGCGTGACGATCGCGACTTTGCCGCCGATGCGCGCGGTTGTCGCGGGCGAAATGGTCGCCACCGTGAAAATCATCCCCTTCGCCGTGCCGGGGCGCGTGCTGGCGCAATGTGTCGCGCAGGCGCGCACGGCGCCGTTCGAGGTCAAGCCGTTTCGCGCGTTGAAGATAGGCGTCGTTTCGACGCTGCTGCCGGGATTGAAGGACAGCGTCGTCGCCAAAACGTTGCGCGTTCTGGAGGAGCGTCTGGCGCCCGCGCAGGCGCATATCGTGCGCGAAGCGCGCGTGCCGCACGAGACCGCGGCGCTCGCGGAGGCCATCGCGCAAATCGCGCCGATGTGCGATCTCGTCATCGTGTTCGGCGCCTCCGCCATCACCGATCGGCGCGACGTGATTCCGGCCGCGATCGAGGCGGCGGGCGGGCGCATCGAGCATTTCGGCATGCCCGTCGATCCCGGCAATTTGCTGTTGATCGGCGTGTTCGGCGGCAAAAAAATTCTCGGCGCGCCGGGCTGCGCGCGCTCTCCCGCCGAAAACGGCTTCGACTGGGTGTTGCAGCGGTTGCTGGCGGGAATCGAGGTCACGGGGAAAGACATCAAGCGCATGGGCGCGGGCGGCCTTTTGATGGAGATCGTCGCGCGCGGCCAGCCGCGCGCCGGCGAAGGCGCGGGCGTCGATGGTTGAGATCGCGGCGCTCATCCTTGCCGCCGGCGCCGCGAGCCGTTTCCGCGCCGCCGCGGGGGACGCGGCCCCCGCGACAAAATTGGTCGCGTTGCTGGAGGGCAAGCCGCTGGCGCGGCATGTGGCCGAAGCCGCGTTGGCCTCGCGGGCGGGTCCGGTTGTGGTCGTGACGGGGCACGCGCGCGAAGCGGTGGAGGCGGCGCTGGCGGGGCTGCCCGTGCGCTTCGTCCACAACCCGGATTTTGCCACGGGCCTCGCCTCGTCGCTGCGCGCGGGCGTCGGCGCTTTGCCGGACGAAGTTCAGGGCGCGCTTGTGCTGTTGGGCGACATGCCGCGCGTTTCGCCCGCCGTGATCGACGCCCTGATCGAGGCGGCGCGCGATGCGCCGCGCGCCAAGGCGTTCATTCCCGTTGTCGCGGGACAGCGCGGCAATCCAGTGCTGATCGCGCGCGCGCTGTTTGCGAAGGTGGGCGAACTCGCCGGCGACACGGGCGCGCGGGCCTTGCTCGGCGG
>JANYDZ010000577.1 GCA_025363375.1 Hyphomicrobiales bacterium | reverse complement strand
TATCAACGACTGTATCCGCTCGCCCGACGCGGGAGTGATCTCAAGACCCAGCTTCTCCGCCTCCGCCAGAAACTCGCGGTCTTTCATCGTATCGCCGAAAGCCTTGCGAAGCGCGGCGAGGCGCTCGGGCGGAACGCCGGGCGGCGCCACGAAGGGCCATGCCATGACCTGCCGGGCGAACATGACCTTGAAAATCTGCCGGTCCTCGTCGGTTCTTGCGAGATCCATGACCATAGGCACGTCAGGCAAGTCTGGATGCCTGCGAAGCGAGAGCTGGACGAAGACGTTGATCGACTTGTCCTTCAGCCATTGAGCTTCGGTCGACTTCACGCTCGACCAGGACCAGCCGCAGCGGCCATTCACTTCGCCCTTCTCCAGCGCCAGTTTGATTTCATTGCCGCCGGGGTAGCCCGACACTGTGCGCAATTTCGCCCCCAGCACGCCTTTCAGGAGGCGCGGGAATTGTTCGTCGTCGCCGCTGCCCCCTGTGGAGCCGACGATCAGCTCCTTTTCGTAGAGCTGTTCAAATTTCGTAATGCCGCTCGTATGCCAGGAAGCGCAGATGGAGACTTCGTCGTTGGTGCTGCCGATCCAGTTGAAATTAGCCGCTTCGAATTGCGCGCCGGCAATGCCCAGCAACGCATTGAATGATGTGCCGCGCGCAAAAGTACCGAAGGCTGTCCCGTCCTTTGGACCGAGTTGATATAGCCAATTGGCAAGACGCAGGCCGGCGGCGCCCTCCATCTGGCGCGGCACAAGATTGGGACTTCCAGGGATATGCCGGCCCATATGGCGCGACAGCAACCGCGCGGAAATATCGTAGACTCCGCCGGCGCTGAGGCCGATGTAAACATCGACGCTTTTGCCTTTGTAAAAGTCCGCGACGGTGGACTGGGCATGGGCGGACGGCGCCGAAAGGGCGAACAAGAAAGCCAGCCGCTTGAGCATGAGTTCCCCCCGTTTCATCCTTCGGCCTCGCCGCGCATTTCGGATTGCTTGATCGCAGCGGACAAGCCGTATCGTTGACGGCCACGCCGGAGAATATCGGCGATTTCGCACAAGTCGGCAATGCGTAATCGGGGCGTAATCGGGGCGTAATCGGGGCGCAATCGGGGCTGGGATACTTGGCATTTGCAACTGGAACGACTCGCGCCGGGCCTGGAAATTGAGAATTCAACGAAGTCATTTGGCGGAATAATCGCGGCGGAAGGGCTGAAACGCCGGCGCCCTTGAATTGCGACCAGCTGCCCGGCGCTCAATCGCATTCCACCGACTTCGCCGTCGTTGCGTCGCCCAGATAGGCGATCGCGCAGATCATGCCGGGCCTGATATCGGCGCGCGTCGCCTCTTTGCGCGCCATGATGATCTTCGTTCGTCCGTCATCGACGACGATGGTTTCTTCGCCGCCGCCGATGACGCGGATTTTGACGCGGAAGCCGGCGCCGACCTCGGCAATCGTCGCACGCACATTCCTGAACCGCACTTCGTTGCCGCCTTCAGGGCGTTGCAGCGCGGCGGCGCGCGCGATCAGACTTGGCGGCAAATTGTAGGCCAGCTCCACCAGCGCGTGCAGGCGCGCGGCGGTCACCGGGCTCACCTCAAGCCTGGCGCCCTCGGCCTCGGCGAGAAACTCCTTGTCGCGCATCGTATCCTCGAACGCTTTGCGCAAGGCGGCGACGCGCTCGGGCGGCGCGCCTGGAGTCGTGAGAAAGGCCCGCCCGAATTCGTAGCTCATGAACACGACCGAGAGGATGCGCTTCTGCTCTGCATCCTTCACGATATCGAGAAGCAGCGGGATATCGGGCAAATCCGCGTGTTTGGCGAGGCCCATCTGGAAGAGCGGATTGAGCTTGCCGGCCTGGAGCCAGTCGGCGCGCGTCGCCTTGAGCGTATGCCAGGAATAATCGACGCGTCCTTCAATCTCGCCGCGTTCCATGGCGAGATCCACATCAGGGCCCCCGAGATAGCCGGAGACAACCTTGAACTGCATGCCGAGCAGGCGGCGAAAGAGCCAGGGAAAGGTCACCATCGGCGTCGCCGCGCCGACTCCGCCGACCACGAGTTCGGTGTCCTGGAGATCCCGCCATGTCTTAACCTTCGCCCCATGCCAGGCGACGGCGACAGAGGTGGAATTGGCGATGGAGCCCAGCCAGTTGAACCGGCGCGGATCGAACAGCGGTTTGGCGGAATCGCCATCGAATAGCTGATCGACCGCGATAAAACTCTGCACGGCGGCGACAGCGGTGCCGTCTTTTGGCGCGGCGTTCATCATATATCCCGCGCCGATACGCCCGCCGCCGCCGGGCATGTTCTGCACGACGACATTGGGATTGCCTGGAATGTTGCGGCCAAAATGACGCGCGAATATGCGCGCGCCTAAATCGTAGCCGGAGCCCGCGGGCGCGGCGACGGTGATTGTGATCCGCTTGCCCGCATAGAACTCAGCGGCGGTCTGCGCGCGGGTCAAGCCGGCGCCCGCGATCAACCACAAAGCGATCATGAAAAGGCGCACGCGCGTCGCTCCCCCGCCCCGCGCGCTTGCGCGAGGCCAGACCCGCCCCCTATCATGGCTCGACGAGTCCCCTCAAGCGCGCAAGGAGAGCCGGTGAACCGCGCCGCAGGCTCATCGGAAAAGATGAACGCACCGAAAGTCGAACCCGCAACGCCCGCCGCGGCGGCGCCCGCACGCGAAGAATTCCTCGCCCGCGCCCGCGCGCTGGCTCCCAAACTGCGCGAGCGCTCGGCGCGCTGCGACGAGTTGCGCCGCCTGCCGGAAGAGACCATCGCCGATTACATGGACACCGGCCTGACCCGCGTCTCCCAGCCGCTGCGCTTTGGCGGTTATGAGATGACGTGGGATGTCTTGTGCGAAGTGGCGCAAATCCTTGCGGCGGCCTGCGGTTCTCAGGCCTGGATCCAGCGCATCATGGCCGACCATGCCTTGCTGGTGGCGACCTTTCCCGCGCAGGCGCAGGAGGATGTCTGGGGCGACAACATCAACACCCTCGCCTCCGCCTCCTTCGATCCCGTGGGCCGCGCGACGCGCGTCAAGGGCGGCTATCTCTTCTCCGGAAAACATGGATTCTCCAGCGGCATCGACTATGCCGGCTGGATGATCTGCGGCGGCTATATTTACGACGGCGACAAGCGCAATGGTCCCCATTTCTTCCTCGTGCCGCGCGCGGACGCGACAATCATCGACGACTGGACGACCATGGGCCTGTCGGGCACGGGCTCGAAGAGTTTTATCGTCGACAATAAATTCATTCCCGACCACCGCTTTCTCGACGGCAAGCAATCGCGCGACGGCACGGGCCCCGGCACCCTCGTCAATACAGCGCCGGTTTACCGCACGCCGCGCGGCGGCGGCATCACCGCGACTGGTTTTGCCGCGTTGACTGTCGGCATGGGGCGCGGCGTGCTCGAAGAATGGCTGCTTTACACGGGTCCGCGCAAATCGCGCGGCGTTTCCATCGGCGCGTTGCCAACGACGCACATGATCGCGGCCGAAGCCGCCGCCGAACTTGACGCGGCGGAACTGCTGTACCTCACGACCCTGCGCGAAGCCATGGCGAAGCTGGCCGCCGGCGGCGTGATCAGCGAAGAGGAAAAGCGTATTTCGAAACGCAACGTCTCTTTCGCCTGCAAGCTCGCGGTCTCCGCCGGCGACAAGCTGTTTCACCAGGCCGGAGGGCGCGCGCTGTTCTCCAGCAACCAGTTGCAGCGGCAATATCGCAATCTGCTCGGCGCCGGCTCGCACCATGCGGTCGTGTGGGAGGAAGCCGGAACGGAATATGGCGCGGGGTTGCTGGCGGGTTATGCGGCTCCCGCCGCCTAGCGTTCAGGGCTCCCGAGCGTCAATCAAGACGAACGCGATCCTGCAAGGTTCCGTACCGCGATTGACCCACGCATGGTTGGTTCCCTGCTGGATCAACACGTCGCCCGCCTTCAGGTGACTTTCTTCGTCGTCGAGCAGCA
>JANYDZ010000505.1 GCA_025363375.1 Hyphomicrobiales bacterium | reverse complement strand
CGGTCCAATCGTCCCGGCTGGTTCGCAGAACATGGGCAGGGTCCCGGACGGGTGCTGTGATCTCTAACCCGCATTCGGGCCCGCATTCGCGTCACTAGCGCGTCAATTGCGCGCCGCGCGCAAAGCCGCCAAAATAGCGTCAGGAGAAACTCATGAACCGCCTTGCCGCGACCTTTTGCGCCCTCGCCACGCTCGCCTTTCCCGCCTTCGCCCAGACGCCCGCCGATTTCTATCGCGGCAAGACGATCAACCTGGTTGTCGGCTCCGACGCGGGCTCCGGCTATGACGCCTATGCGCGGCTGGTCACGCGCCACATGGGGAAACACATTCCCGGCAATCCGGCTTTTGTCATCCAGAACATGCCCGGCGCCGGCAGCATCACCATGGCCAATTCCCTCGCCAATGTCGGCGCGAAGGACGGCACTTCCATGGGCGCGCCGCAATCGAGCGTCGCCTTTGAAAGATTGCTGCACTTGCTGTCGCCGGGCGGAAAAACCGCCAGTTTCGACGCCACCAGACTCAACTGGCTCGGCACTGTCGCACAGGACACCTTCGTCGTGCTCGGCTGGCACAAGAGCAAGGTCAGCACTTTCGCAGACATGATGACCAAGGATTTTGTCGTTGGAACATCCGGCCCCAACACCGACGGCTCCCTCATTGTCGCCGTGCTCAACAAATTGCTGGGCACAAAAATCCGCCTCATCACCGGTTACAGCGGCACCGCCCCGCAATTACTGGCGCTGGAGCGCGGCGAGATCGACGGCTCCTCCATGGCTTACGGCACCGTGCTGACGTTGCGGCCCAATCTGCGCCGCGACAAGGAGATCACAGTTCTGTTGCAGGTGGGACGGGCAAAGCACCCGGACCTTCCCGACGTCGCCTTCCTCGCGGACATGATGAAGACCGACGAAGACCGCGCCATCATCTCGCTGATCTTCGACAAGTATCAAATGGGCCGCCCCTTCTTCGTCCCGCCAGGCGTCCCGGCGGACAGGGTGGCCCTGCTGCGAAAGGCTTTCGACGAGACCATGAAAGACCCAGCCCTTATCGCCGAAGCCGACCAGTTGAAGCTCGAAATGAGCCCGCTGCCGGGGACGGAAGTTCAGGCGCTGATCGAGCGCCTCTACGCCGCGCCCGAGCCCATGGTGAGAAAAGCGCGGCTTCTGCTGGGGACGGAGAAGTGAGCGCAACGTCGATGGCCACATTGCGCGTCCGGGAGGAAGACGGCACCCCCTATGTCCTCTGACCTCGCCATCCGCATCTGCCAGTCCCTTGCGGAACTCGAACCGGCCCGTTGGGACGCCTGCGCCAACCCGCGCCTTGATGCAAATTCGCAAGAAGCGGAATCAATCTCTCAAAAAGAACGACACAACCCATTCATATCCCATGCTTTTCTAAACGCCTGCGAAGCCTCGGGCTCGGCCACGAGCCGCACCGGCTGGAGCCCGGCGCATGTGCTGGTGGAGGATGCCTCGGGCAGGCTGCTGGCCTGCGCGCCCACCTATTTGAAGACGCACTCGCAGGGCGAATATGTCTTCGACCACGGCTGGGCCGACGCCTGGGAGCGGGCCGGCGGGCGCTATTATCCCAAGGTGCAGGTCTGCGTGCCCTTCTCCCCGGTGCCCGGACGACGGCTGCTTGTGGCGCCGGGACCGCAGGCGCCGGCGGCCCGCGCGGCGCTGGTGGCCGGTTTGCGGGCCCTGCGCGAGAAGGTGAAGGCCTCTTCGATCCACGTCACCTATGAAACGGAAAAGGAATGGGAGGCGCTGGCCGGCGACGGCTTTCTCAAGCGCACCAACAAACAGTTCCACTTCTTCAACAAGGGCTACAAGACCTTCGAGGATTTCCTCGCGACTCTCGCCTCGCGCAAGCGCAAGGTCATCCGGCGCGAGCGCAAGGAGGCGCTGCCCGAGGGCGTCGTCATCGAATGGGCGACCGGCAAGGATCTGACCGAAGCCCACTGGGACGCCTTCTTCAAATTCTATATCGACACCGGCAACCGCAAATGGGGCTCGCCCTATCTCAACCGCAAGTTCTTCACCCTGCTCGACGAAGCCATGCCGGAACGGGTGCTGCTGGTGATGGCCAAACGCGCCGGCCGCTTCATCGCGGGAGCGTTGAACCTCATCGGCGACGACGCCCTCTACGGCCGCAACTGGGGCTGCATCGAGGAACATCCGTTTCTGCATTTCGAGGTCTGCTATTATCAGGCGATTGATTTCGCCCTGTCGCGGGGCCTTGCGCGCGTCGAAGCCGGCGCCCAGGGCGAGCACAAGCTTTTGCGCGGCTACGAGCCCATGCCGACCTACTCCAGCCACGACATCCCCGACCCGCGCTTTGCGCGGGCGGTGGAGGATTTTCTGAAACAGGAGCGGCGGCAGATGGAGGCGGCGATCGAGGCTTATGGCGAGCATACGCCGTTCCGGAAGGGGAGCTGAGGTCGTTTATATAAATCTGTTACGCTGGTCCGTTTTGCGTTTTTAATATTTTTGAAAATGTTAAGGAGTCCGCCTGCGCTTTGCTTTCCAGAGTTCGCGAAAAACGGCGCGGTCTACGCGCCGCGAAACCGCATCGAACGATGCTTCAACAAGCTCAAGAATGCCCGGCGCTTCGCGACGAGATACG
>JANYDZ010000197.1 GCA_025363375.1 Hyphomicrobiales bacterium | reverse complement strand
CCGCGCATCGGGAAATGCGGCGCAGGCACTTCGCAGACCAGCGAGGAGGCGATCGAGAATCAGCACCCCAACCTTGAATCAGAAACGGGATTCGCTGGATACAAGAAAAATCGCTGGCGGGCGGTCATTTAGAATTGCTGGATAGCTTGAGCCCGCGTGAACGCCGATGGGAATGCCCAGTTTTTCCGCCCTGGCGTAAAGCGGCCAGTAGGAGCGGCGGCCCAGCGGCACTTCACCCATGCATAGCAGGAGCGCCTGCACGAAGCGCTTGTCGACGGCGCAACGATCGAGTTCGTCGCAGGCGTGTTCGACATTGTGCATGGGCAGAATGATGGAGGCGCGCAGGCGCGGATCATGGTCGAGCCACTCGGCGCGCACCCAGTCGTTGAGCGCTTTCGTGAATGCGTTGCCCATGTCCTCGTTGAGCGCCAGCTGCACGCCGTAGACGCAGTTCAGAATGGCGGCGTCGGCGCCGAGCCCGTCGAGCACGCGCGCGCGGATTTCCTCCACGTTCATGCCGGCCTTGCGGCGATCGTCGCGCCAGTCGGCGCGAATGGAGAGCGGCGCGTTGGGCGGATAGCTCGCGCTCTCGAACGAGTCGATGCCGCGCACCTCGATCATGTCGCGCCAGAAGGCGTCGAGATAGGGCAGCAGGGATTTCATGCCCGGAAGCGTCGGATGAACGTCGCAATCGATGGCGCGGATGGCGGGGGGCAAATGACTCTCCGGAGCCGGTTTTCGAAGGTTGGCTAACAGGTCGATGCGTGAACACCGCGCCCTTCGAGACGCTTGCTTCGCAAGCTCCTCGGGACGAGATTTTCAACGAAACATGCGCGCTTTCTGAAACTCTCGACAGCCCTCACCCGCAAGAGGCCCGAAGGGCCGTCTCGAAGGACGCGGGCGCTCACGCCCCTATTTCGCTTCCTCGTTGAAATAAAAATACCCGATCTTGTTGTTGGCCGAACTCGCGTACCACATGCGGCCCTTCTTATCGACGTAGAACTCGCGCATGGAAATTTCCGCGTGGGGATAGGGATATTCGGTGACTTCGCCCGTGGCCGGATCAAGCCGGTTCATCGTGTCCTGCTCATGCGAAGAATACCAGACAGAACGGTCTTTCGCGACGCCGATGGCGTAGGGGCTGGCTTCGGGTCCGGGCAGCGGGAACTCCTTGAACGTTTCCGTCTTCGGGTCAAAGCGCCCGATCTTGTTGCCCTGGCGCTCGCTGAACCAGACGTTGCCGTCGGGATCGAGATCGAGGCGCTGCGGCTTTCCTTTTGTGGGCGGCTGAAACTTCGCGAGAACGCCGTCCTTCGAGATGCGCGCGATCACGCCGTCGGCCCGGAACGAGGTGAACCACTGGTCGCCGTTGTGGCCGACGGTGTTGGCGTAGGTCGAGGGCACGTCGTAGTGGCGGAAGTCCTTCGTCTTGGGGTCGAACATGGTGATGACCGGCCCGCCGCTCGTCCACACGAGGCCGCGTTCATCGACGCGAATGGTGTGCGCGCCGGGCTTGCGTCCGTCTGGCAGGGGCGGACTCTGGTATTCGTTGATTTCTTTCGTCGCGGGATCGAGTTGGGCGATCTTGCCCATGGCCGTTTCGACGAACCAGACCTTGCCGTCATTGGCGGGAATGACGCTGTGAATGCCGGCGGTGCGCGAGAACGGCAGTTTGAAATGCGTCATATCGGCCGTGTCGGGGTTGAGGCGAATGACCTCGTTGCCTTTGCCGTAATAGGGAATCCACATCATGCCGTCGCGGTCTTCCATGGCGCTCCACGGGCCCATGCCGCCGGGCGCGGGCATGTCGTATTCGACATAGGCGATATTCATGGCCGCGGGGCTGAATTTGCGCACCAGCGATTTGTACTCGGGCATTGTCTCCGGCGATTCAGGCTTGGGCGAATCCGGGCCGAAGGCCAGCGTGAGATATTGCGCGTATTCTTCCGCCTCTTTTTCCGTCGTGCGGCGCCCCTCGCCGGCCATCATCGTGTCGTTCATGTATTTGATGCGGTCGCGCCAGCCGTCGAGATCGCGCACGCCGTTGGCCATGCGGTTCTGGAAGGAATGGCAGGACTGAAAGCAGGCGCCGAAAAAGGGATCGTTGTGGTTGAGCGTTCGCTCGGCAGTCTTGGGCAGCAGCTTGCGGCCCTGATAGGTGGACAGTTCGCCCCATTGCACCGGGCGTTTCTGCGCCGCGAAATCGAAAGTGATTTTGGCGTCGGCGGCGATCGCGACATCGCGGCGCGCGTCGGCCTTGAAACCGATCGCCTTGATCGAAATATTGTACGTCGCCGCCGGCAGGTTGCCGATGTGATAGCGGCCTTGCTCGTTGGAGAGCACGCTAACGGTCTTGCGGGTTTTGGCGTCCTGCGCGACGATGAAAACGCCCATCTGCGGCTTGCCGTCGGGGCCTGTGACCGTGCCGTCAATGGTCGCGGCGAAAGCGGGGGCGGCGAGGCTTGTGGTCAGGGCGAGAGCGGCGAGAAGGGTCGTTGAAAAGCGCATGATTCCTCCGGTTGCTCCGCTGTCTACGAAGCGTTTGATGGGTAAACATCGCATGAATTGGGCGAGGGCGTCGAGGGGGTGAGCGCTCCTACCTCGCAGGCGGCTCCATCCCGCTTTTACGGATCAAAGGCGCGGCTTCCGGCGAGGTCATGAAAGCGAGGAACGCGCGCGCGATTTCCGGTTGTTTCGAGACCGCCAGCACGCCCACGCTGAACCTGCCGTATTCCATGAGTTCCGCCGGCAACGGCCCCAGATATTGCGTGCCCGCGACAGGCTGGATCACGTTGGTCTGCTGCATGCCGATCTCCACATCCCCCGCCGCGATGGCGGTCGCCACCGGGCGGCCCTCGATGATTTTCACCTTGTCCTTCACCTGCTCGTAGATGCCGAGTTTCTGGAACATTTTTGTGTTGTAGGGTCCGGTGCCCTGCGAGGAATGACCAATGGATTTGGCGTTGAGCATCGCCTGTTTGAACGCCTCGGGCGTTGCAATGTCCGGGCGCGGCGCTCCTTCCTTCACCGCGACGCCATTGCCGGCGCGGGCGTATTCGCCATAGGCGCCTGGCAAAACCTTGCCGCTCTTCACAAGGCCCTCAAAACTCTCGAAGAAGGATGAGACGAGATCGGCGGGCGCGTTCTTCTCCAGCGCCTCGTTCATCGCATTGCCCTGCAGAAAAGAGATGACGACCTTGTGTCCGCTGGTTTTTTCAAACGCGGGCACGAGATCGCGCACGGCGGAGACGGCGCCCTGATTGGCGAGGATGGTGATTTCGGCGGCGCGGGCGGATGCGCAGAGGCCAGGCGCGGCGAAGGCGCAAAGCACGACAAGGCTGGCGCGAAGTTTCATGTGGTCCTCCCGCAGACGGCGCGTTCGCGCTTTTGTTTGCTTTGGGCAAACTGGGGCGGATCGTGCTCCGGGTCAAGCGCGCAAGGGCTCAAACACCTGGCGGAATTCGAGGCTGAACGCGCTGGCGGCGCAGACATCCCACCGGCATTGAACAGATTGCCTTGCGGCTCGAACCTCCGCTTCACGAACCTGACCCACGAATTTCCGGGTTTGCGGCCCGCCGTCCGCGCATTCCTCGTTCGCCACAGACGCGCTGTTCGGCGCGCGGCCGATTTGCGCGCCCGGCCCGCGCCGCCTATCGTAGCGACCATGACAATCCCCGAGGCGACGCCCGGCATCGGACCCGCAAAACCGGCGAGCTACGCCAGCCGCGTGCACACGCGTTTCTCCTTGCTGGAAGGCAATGCGCTGGGCATCGCCTATGTCTCCGCCGGCACCTTCATGCTCGTGATTATGGCGGCTATCACCAAATATCTGGGAACGCGGTTGCCGGCGTTTGAACTGATGTTTTGCCGCTCGGCCATCGGATTTCTCTTCGTGCTGCCGGTCCTGCGCAACGACTGGCTGGAACCGCTGAGGACAAAACGCTTCGGCATGCATTTTGTGCGGGGCATGGTGGGCTCGGGCGGCAATCTCTGCTTTTTCTGGACGCTCACGCATATGCTGCTGGCCGATTCCATGGCGCTGCAGTTCTCGCGGCCCCTGTGGACCATCCCGCTGGCGATCCTGTTCCTTGGGGAGACTGTTGGCCTGCGCCGCAGCCTGATCACCATCGTGGGCTTCGCCGGCATCATGCTTTACGCGCGGCCTTTCACCTCGGGCTTCGACGCCAACGCCCTCGTTGGCGGCGCGGGCGGGCTGTTCGGCGCGCTTGTCGTTGTGTGCATCAAACGACTCTCGACGAGCGAGCCAACACGCGTCATCATGTTCTATTACGCCTTCTGGAACGCGGTGATTTCCTTCATTCCCATGCTATTTGTGTGGGAGACCCCGTATATGTGGGAAATTCCCTTCCTGATCCTGATTGGTTTCCTCGGCATTGGCGGCCAGAGCCTTGTCACCCAGGGGCTCGCCCATGGGGAGGCCGTGGTGCTGGCGCCGCTGGATTATTCGCGCATCGTTTACGCCGCCGGAATTGGCTATATACTTTTTGCGGAAATTCCGGGGTTCTGGAGCCTCATGGGCATGGCGCTCATTGTCGTGACTTCGGTCTATCTGGTACTAACGGAAAAGAAGGCGGCGCGGTGAGCCGCGCGGGAGAGAGACATGGCCAAGATCGTATTGGGAATGGTGGCTTCGCACGGACCGCTGTTGGGCACCCCGCCGGACCTGTGGGCCGGGCGCGTCAAGGCCGACCATCAGAACCCCGCTCTTTGCTATCGCGGCAAGGAATATACCTTTCCCGAATTGCTGGCGGCGCGTTCGCACGAGAATTTCGAGCCCGACCTCGCCATCGAGGTCAAGCAGAAGCGCTTTGACGCCACGCAGGCCGCCATCAAGGAAATGGCGCGGGTATTTCACGAGGTGAAGCCGGATGTCGCCGTCGTTATCGGCAACGACCAGATGGAAATCATGTCCGACGACAATCAACCCATGATGATGGTTTATTACGGCGAGAAGTTCGAAAACGTGCCCTTCAACGAAGCGCAACTCAAGCGGCTCGGCCCCGGCGTCGCCATCGCCGAGCCCAATCACCATCCCGCGCAACCCGAAACCTATCCCGGCCATCCCGAGCTGGGCCTGCACCTGATCGGTTCGCTGATCGCCGATAATTTCGACATTGCCTCGTCAATACGCCTGCCCGAACAGGCGGAATCCAAGCTCACCGGAATCCCTCACGCCTGGGGCTTCTTCTATCGCCGCGTGATGGAGGACCAGGTCGTCCCCAACGTGCCGATTTTCATCAACACCTTCTATCCCCCCAACCGTCCCTCGACGAAGCGCTGCCTCGATCTGGGCGCCGCCATCGCCAGGGCCGTGGAGAGCTGGGACAATAATTTGCGCGTCGCGATCCTGGGTTCAGGCGGCATGTCGCATTTCGTTGTGGACGAAGACTTCGACCGCAAATTCATGCAGGCCTTTTCAGCGCCCACCCACGATGAAATGTTGGCCTTCCCCGACAATATGTTCCGCTCTGGCACGGCGGAACTCAAATGCTGGATTCCCGTGAAATCCGCCATGGATCGCACGCCGCTGAAAATGACCGTCGTCGATTACCAGGCCCTCATCCGCTCGCCCGCCGGCACCGGCAGCGGCATGGGCTTTGCGTACTGGCGTTGAGGACAGATGAAACGCGCGGGCACGCTGAAGACCCTGATTCTGGCCCGCGACGTGCTCGTGATGCCCGGCGTCTATGACGCGCTGTCGGCGCGCGTCGCGGAGGAATGCGGCCACAAGGCGGTGTTTCTCGGCGGCTTTTCCGCGACAGGCGCGCTGCTCGCCGAACCCGACTCGTCGCAGCTTTCGTTGAGCGAACTCGCCGATCACGTCGCGCGCGTCAGCGACGCGACGAATTTGCCTGTGTTCGTCGACGCCGACACGGGCTTTGGCAATGTCACCAACACGCGCCGCGCCGTGCGGATGCTGGAGCGCGCGGGCGCGGCGGCCCTCTTCATCGAAGATCAGGTGTTTCCGAAACGCTGCGGCCACACGCCGGGCAAGGCCGTCGTGCCTATCAATGAAATGGCCGCGAAAATCCGCGCCGCGGTCGACGCGCGCGTCGATCCCGACATGGTGATCATGGCGCGCACCGACGCGATTGCCGTGCACGGCCTCGACGACGCCATTCTGCGCGCGAACCTCTATCACGAGGCGGGCGCCGATCTCCTGTTTGTGGAAGCGCCGCGCAGCGTTGAGGACATGCGCCGCATCCTGCGCGAGACCAAGGCGCCGCATCTCGCGAATATGGTGGACTTCGGCGCGACGCCGGAGCTGACCGCCGCCGAGTTGCAGGAAATCGGCTATGCCGCCGCCAT
This sequence comes from Hyphomicrobiales bacterium, assembly GCA_025363375.1. Classification (GTDB taxonomy): domain Bacteria; phylum Pseudomonadota; class Alphaproteobacteria; order Rhizobiales; family Beijerinckiaceae; genus Terripilifer. The sequence goes on along the minus strand of JANYDZ010000197.1, from coordinate 4,754 downwards.
CTGGCCGGTGTCGGCGATATTGGCGGCGACGCGCGCGCTGCGCGAGGTCATGTCCGGCCTCGCGGCAAAAGGCGGCACGAAACATTTGCAGGAGCGCATGGTGAGTTTCGAAGCGTTCACCGACCTCATGGGCCTGCCGGCCCTGCGCCGCCGCGAAGCCGAACAGATCGATCTCGCCGACAATATTGTGAAAACAGGCGGCCTCAGCGGCGCCAGCGAAGAACGCGCCCTCGCCTTCCTCAAAAAAATCTACGATTGAGCCATGAGCGCGGGCCAGCAAAAAATAGATTGCGATGTGCACGTCAATCTGCCGGGCACGCATGTGCTGCTGCCGTGGCTCGACGATTACTGGCGCCATACGGTGACCGACCGCGAGATATCCTCGCTGGATTCGATCTCCTATCCGCCCAACGCGCCGATCAGCGCGCGTCCCGACTGGAGGAATTCTTCCGGACAAGCCGCGATGGACCTTGCGTCCCTGCAACGCGACGTGCTGGACCGCTGGAAGACCGACATCGCCATCGTCAATTGCATTTATGGCGTGCATCTGATTTTCAATATCGATCAGGCCCGCGTCTTCGCGCGGGCGTTGAATTCATGGATTGCGCAGGAATGGCTCGACCGCGACCCGCGCCTGCGCGCCGCGCTCGTGTTGCCGATGCAACATCCGGAATTCGCCGTCGAGGAAATAGAGTTCTGGGCGCATGACAAGCGCTTCGTGCAGGCGCTGATGCCCTGCATGGGCGAAGCGCCTCTGGGACAGCGCCGCTACTGGCCTGTGTGGGCAGCCTGCGAAAGGCATGGGTTCCCCATCGGCGTGCACGCCGGCAGCGCGCACCGCCATCCGCCCACGTCCATTGGTTGGACGAGCTGGTATGTGGAGGATTATTCCGCGCAATCCCTCGGCTTCCAGTCGCAGCTCGCAAGCCTGATCACCGAAGGCGTGTTTCAGCAATTTCCGAAACTCAAAGCCGTGTTCATTGAATCGGGCGTCACCTGGCTGCCGGCGCATATGTGGCGCCTGTCGAAATTCTGGCGCGGCGTGCGCAACGAGACGCCATGGGTGGACCGCGCGCCCGCCGAAATTATTCGCGATCACATTCGTCTCACCGCCCAACCTTTCGACGCGCCCGAAGGGCTCGTAAGCATCGACAAGATTTGCGAGCATCTGGGCTCGCGCGACATGCTGCTCTACGCGTCGGATTATCCGCATTGGCATTTCGACGGCGACGCGGTCTTGCCCGCGGATGTGTCCCCGGACATGCGGCGCAAGATGATGGCGGAGAACCCGCTGGCGACCTATCCGCGGTTGACCCTCTAGGGACTACGCAAAACCGTAAAGCGCCCGCGCGTTGCCAGAAAGAATCTGCAACCGCCGTTCGTCGCCAAAGCTCGCGGGGATCGCGTGGAAGGGATCGTCGAAATCCCAATGGGAATAGTCGCTGGCGAACATCAGCTTGTCCCAGCCGATCCAGTCGATGATATCGCGCAGATGATCGGGGTTTTCCGGCTCTTCCATGGGTTGGGTCGTGGCGTATATGTTGGCGCGGATATATTCCGAAGGCGGGCGCTTCACATGCGGCACTTCGGCGCGGTTGCGCATCCAGTTCTTGTCAAGCCGCCAGCCGAGCGCCGGCAGCCAGGCAAAGCCCGATTCAATCAGCACGATTTTCAAAGTCGGGAACCGCTCGAACAAGCCTTCCATGATCATCGAGGCGACAAGCGCCGAACACGAGGTCTCATGCTCCGTCATCTCCTCGATATAAAAGGAGCATGAGCCGGTGTTGGTCGAGGCGTAGCCGGAAAAGCCAAAGACGTGAACGCCGACAGGCAGGCCCGCTTCAACGGCGGCCTCAAATATCGGCCAGTAGCGCCTGCGCCCAAGCGCCTCCGCCGTGCGGCTCATCAGCAGCACATGGGCGAAGCGCTTGTCGCCGGCGTGTTTGCGGATCTCGGCGACAGAGGCTTCCGGGTTCTCATAGGGCACGACGATGGAGGCCTTCAAGCGCGGCTCCTTGTCGATCCAATCGTGCAACTGCCACATGTTGTTGGCGCTCGCCAGGGCGGCGCTCAGCTCGGGGTTTTGATCCCCCTGCCCCGTCGGCGACAGCGGATTGAGAATGCCGTAGTCGATCCCATAGGCGTCCAGCAATTGCTCGCGCATGAACGGCAGGGAGGTGCCGGGCTGCCCGCCCTCCGGCGGCCAGGCGTCGCGGCGCTGCCCGTCGGCGGGCTGGGATTTCGGATAGGGATGCCCCTTCACAAAGCCGTGGCGCTTGCGCATGCCGTAAGTCTGCAAATAGTCCCACCAGCGCTGGCTCATATAGGGCTTCAGCTGCTCGATGCCGCGGGCGCGTGGATGCACGTCGCAATCGATGACGCTGAAGCGGTTGGCCTTGCCGATCTGGCTTTGAGGGGCGGCGATGTTCATGGCGCGGTTTTCCCAGGGAGGCGCGGAGCCGGCGGATTGTGCCATCCGCTTGATCCATCGGCAAGCACGGCCCGACAGCACGGCCCGGCGCGGGCGATGTCCCAAATCCGCGCGGCAGGGATGTATGGCGCCGCACGCTCTATTTGGCCGGAGCGTGCTCCGCGCTTTTCGATGCTTCCACATCGGGAAAATCATAGGCGGCGGACGCCTGCACGCCCTGGAAGGCGAAGGAGATTTCCTTTTCGACGGGAAGTTCCACCCACGGCGTGTTGCGCGCGGGATCGCGGATGACACCGGTTGGGTCTTCGCCGCGCTCGACGCGCTCGATCTCGCGCAACAGCGTGCGGCGATAGAGGATGACGCCGGCGTCGCTCTCGATGAGATTCTCCGCCGTGTGGTCGGTGATGTCGCCCTGGCTGATCATCACCATCATGTCCTGGGCGTTCAATTGTTCGGGCATGTAGCGGCCCTCCGCATTGGCCCAGGGATTTTCCCACATGGGGACTTCGGCCTGTTTCGGCGCGCCGGGCTTGCGCGGACGGCAATTGTACCAGTAGACAACGGTGTTGGCGTCGTCGACGGGGACGCGGATCTGAAACTGCACCCAGCCCTCGTGGTAGGAGACGAGCGCCGTGCCGGGAAAAATCTGGGGATGGCCGACGGTCCATTCAGGGCTGTCTTCGGCGTCGCCCTCCCACAGCCGCTTTTTCACGATGCCGTAATCGAAGAGTTCATAGGCGAGCTTCTTGTGTTTGCGCAGGGGGATGGCGGGCAGGCCTTTGCGCTGGCGCACATAGTTTGTGTAGCCCATGTGCAGATATTCGATATGCACGGGGTCCATCGTGTTCTCGGCCACCTGCAGCCAGTTGCAGGGCATGCGGCTGATTCCGATGTCCTGCTCGTAATCCTCGCGCGCCACATATTCGTAGCGCGGCAATTCCGGCGCCGGCAGCGGGCCCATATAGGCCCAGATGAAACCGCCCATTTCCCGCGCGCGATAGGCGGCGATCTTGATGCGGTCTTTCAGAGCGCTGCCGGGCGCGGCGGAAGGCTGCTCCATGCATTGACCTGATTTGCTGAATTTCCAGGCGTGATAGGGGCAGCGAATGCCGTCGTCCTCGACAATGCCGTAGGAGAGCGCGGCGCCGCGATGCGGGCAGCGCTCGGCGACAAGGCCGAGAGACCCGTCGGGCGAACGAAACAACGCGAGGCGCTCGCCCAGCAATTTGACGGGAATGACGGGAAGGTCCGCGTCTTTCTTCAGTTCCACGGATGCCGCAATGGGATGCCAGAAGCGCCGCATGTAATTGCCCATGGGCGTGCCTGGGCCGACGCGCGTGAGCCGCTCGTTTTGCGCGCGGCGGGGATCCGTGTTGGCGGGAGCGTCGTTCATGTCTGCGTCCTCAATTGCCGTACTTGATGAGATCGCCGCGGGTCAGCGTCACGTTCTCGACCAGCGCCGCGGGGCCGCCCCTGGCGAGGTGCCAAGCGGCGTAGAGCTCGTTAAACGCGTCTTCCGCCGACATGCCGTCAACCGGCACGACCGCCTTGAAGCCGCGCTGCGCCGCGCCGTTGCTGGTGGTGGCGACAGCGCCTTGCGCGGAAGTGCCTGTGACGATGACGGTCTTGATGCCGCGCGCCTTGAGCGCGGGTTCCAGGCTGGAGCGCAGGAACTTGTCGCCGCCCTTGCCCTCGATGACGATGTGTTCGCCCGGGCGGGGATAGAGCGCGGGATCGACCATGTCCTCGATCTTCGGGTTCTGCCCGGTGAGATTGAAGGCGATCATCATGTTGTTGGCGCGGGCCGCGTCGAGCATTTTCTTCACGTCGGGAATGGTGGCGAGGCAGCGCGGGCGCCGGCCACAGCTTGTCTTCATGAAGTCGAGGACGAGGAGCGCGGTTGTCCTGGGATCGACAGTGACGGGTTTGAGTTCCGGCGCGGGCGGGATTTTGACGCTCGACCATTCGGCGGTGATGTCGCCGGCGAAGGCGGAGTGAGACGCGCAGATGAGCGCGGCGCGCAAGGTGTTTTTGATGAATTGACGCATGTTCCGCTCCCCCGCCCCGCGTTCTGGACGACGGAGCCGGGCGCCATTGTGCCGAGAAACGACGGCGGCGCAAGAGGGCCGCGCGACAAGCGGGACGTTACGCCGTCGCGGCCGCCTCAACATCCGCGTCCTTGGCGCTTGCCGCCGCGGACGTGCGCACGCCGAGATAAATCAGGATCGGCGAGCAGATGAAGATCGAGGAATAGACCGCCACAAACAGACCCCACATCATCGCCAGCGAAAACGACTGGATGACGTGGCCGCCGAAGAACACC
>JANYDZ010000450.1 GCA_025363375.1 Hyphomicrobiales bacterium | reverse complement strand
AACGGGTCCTCCCATCAGGGATCCGGGTTCCCTCAATACAAGGTTCGCCACTCATGGCGTCCTGAATGGAAACAACTTTCACGCGGTCGACAACGCGATCCATCGTCGTTCTCCACGATTGCGCCACTCGCAACGTAGAGTAAATGGCGCAATATCGCGCTTTGTCTTGAGCGTGTTTTTCGATCCAGCCTTAAGCGTTGTTTTGCAGAAGGCGAATTCCGCGCCATGGATTTCTCGACATGCAACCAGTCGGGACTGTCCGCCTATCTCCCATCAAGGCGCCCAGGCCGGCGCCTTCTGCTTCTCGTCCACCTTTCGAGCCACGTCGATGTTCGCCGCCAGGGCGCGCAGCGCTTCGGTTACGCCGACGCGGGTCGCCGCCGACAGCATCAGCGGCGGTTTGCGGCGTTCGCCTTCGGCCAGCGCAGGCCCATAGGCGCGCATGGCGCGTTTGAGGCGTTCGGTCTGCTTTTTCACCGTCGCTTCATCGACGATATCAACTTTCGACAGCGCGACGATTTCCGTCTTATCCGCGAGTTCGTGACCATAGGCTTCGAGTTCGCCGCGGATGATCCGATACGCCGTGCCGGCGTGTTCGTTTGTGGCCTCGACCAGATGCAGCAGCACGCGCGTGCGCTCGACATGGCCGAGGAAACGGTCCCCCAGGCCATGACCCTCGTGCGCGCCTTCGATGAGGCCCGGAATATCGGCCAATACAAACTCGCGTTCGTCGCTGCGCACGACGCCGAGGTTGGGATAGAGCGTTGTAAAGGGATAATCGGCGATCTTGGGTTTCGCGGCGGTCACGGTCGCCAGAAACGTCGATTTGCCCGCATTGGGCAGGCCCACAAGGCCGGCGTCGGCGATGAGTTTCAGCCGCAGCCAGAGCGTGCGTTCAACGCCTTCCTGACCGGGATTGGCGCGCCGCGGCGCCTGGTTTGTGGAAGTGGTGAAATGCGCATTGCCAAAGCCGCCGTTGCCGCCGCGCGCGATAACGACTTTCTGACCGGCTTCGGTAAGATCGGCGATCATCGTTTCGTTGTCCTCCTCGAAAATCTGCGTGCCGACAGGCAGTTTCAGCACCACGTCTTCGCCATTGGCGCCGGCGCGGTTCTTGCCCATGCCGTGCACGCCCACAGGCGCCTTCATGTGCTGGCGGTAACGGTAATCAATCAGGGTGTTCAGCCCGTCGACGCAGACAGCCACGACATCGCCGCCGCGTCCGCCGTCGCCGCCGTCGGGGCCGCCAAATTCAATGAACTTCTCACGTCGAAAAGAGACGCAGCCCGCCCCGCCATCGCCGGAGCGCACATAGATTTTTGTCTCGTCGAGGAATTTCATTGTCTTGCCTTTGTCAGGCTCGCCCCGACCGCTTCATTGCCAGGGCGAGCGCGGATTATCAATTCGCCCGCGCGAATTCGAGGGCGCGCCGGGCTGACGCATCGCAACCCGTCCAGATTTCGCGCGTCAGCCGAAAACGCTCGATTGGCAAGCTGCCGCCGCGCGCCGGCGCCGGCTCGACGCCCGCGCCCTCCGAGACGAAGCCTGCTTTGTCAAGCAATCGGCGCGAGCGGCTGTCGCCGGCGCGGACGCTGGCTGTGAAGCAATTCACCGCCGCTACGCGCGTGGAAAGACCGATCAGGGCGCAGACGGCCTCGCTCATGAGACCCCGACCCCAGTATGGCTTGCCGAGCCAATAGCCGAGCAGCGCGTCCGAGGGGCCCGTCTGATACAGCCCAACAACGCCCAGCATTTCGTTGGGTCGACTCTTGAAGGCCATGACCACGGCAATCCGCTTGCCGGCGAGATTGCCCGCGCGATTGGTCAGAACCATTTCCGCCGCCGCGCCCGGGGGATAGGGGTGCGGAATGCGCGCCGTCATTTCCGCCACGTCGCGGTCGCCCGCCAGTTCGGCGATCCGCACGGCGTCGGACGCCCGCGGCCAACGCAGCCAAAGCCGGTCTGTCTCCAGCCGGAACACATCGTCTCTCATCAAATCCGGAAACATGCCGGGCTCCGTTTCAAAGGGTGCGCGTGAACGCAACTACGGGGTTTGGCTGTTCGCCGCCCCGTCCCTTTCGGGAGTTCCGGACTATCAGGTCATTGTGACGAGACCCTGTCCACCGGGACTTTGAAAGCCGGTGGCGGGTCTGAATTCCGCCACCTATTCGGCTGCCTGCAATTTGGCGGCCGGCACGATGTTTACGTAAGAGCGTTTGCCTTTGACCTTGAACAACACATTGCCGTCGGCTTTCGCAAAGAGCGTATGATCGACGCCCATGCCTACGTTGGCGCCGGCGTGGAATTTGGTGCCTCGCTGGCGCACGAGAATGTTGCCGCCGACGACAGCTTCGCCGCCGAATTTCTTCACGCCAAGGCGCTGGCCGTCGGAATCGCGGCCGTTGCGGGATGAACCGCCTGCCTTTTTATGAGCCATGGTAATGCTCCAAAACTGATCGGCGACGCCAGGCGCCGCCGCGAATGAACTGGAATTGCAGATGTTATACCTGAATTCCGCTGCTTTTCAATCGCCGCGAAGGACTATTTGTCCGTGGCGGCGACCTTGGCCTGATCGACCTTTGCGCGCGGCGGCTT
>JANYDZ010000194.1 GCA_025363375.1 Hyphomicrobiales bacterium | reverse complement strand
GCGTCTGTGGTGATCATGGCTGAGCTTTTATGGCGGACCGGCAATGCGGGTCAGACTAACCCGTCAGCTGTTGCCGACGGGTTAAGACGCCGGCAAGGATTGCGACGGCGCGAGGGTCCGCGCCGCCTTCAATCGGCCGGCTGCTCATAGAGCTTCTGCTCCATGCGCACGGGCACGCCCTCGTTTTTCATGTAATCCTCGAACTCCTTCCGGATGAACGGGTCTTCGGCGTAATAGGGAATCGCGACGCCGCCCTTCTTGATATCGACAGCCCATTTGTCGGTCATGGCCTCTCCCGGCAGGCCGGGCTTGCGGGCGGGATGATTGTTCGGGCCGAACCAGGCGGTGAACCGCAGCGGGTCTTTCGTCACGCCGAAATGCTGGTGGTTCCAGTCGCCCGTCATGGGCGCCGCCGAGACCATGCCGCCCGCCTCGTAGTCCTGCCGCAGCACCTTGTCGCCGTGCCCGTCCTTCCACGGCGTCGTGCCGAACATGGCGGGCCAGGTGTAGGTGTAGCCCTTGCCCTTGACGCAGATGAGCACCGCGCAGCTCTCGTGCGCGTGGGCTTTTGAATAACGGCCGGTCTCGTGCTGGCCGATCCACAGATGGAATCGCTGGCCCGCCATCTCCGGCTCGATGCGGCGATAGCCCGGCGAACGGCGGTTATCCAGCGGCATTTCACAATTGACGATATCCGGCATGAAGTTGGTGCGCCGCATGGCGAGGCCGCGCACTGGATCGGGCTCAAGATCGTCCTTGTTCTGGAAATAATCGTCGGCGCCCGAATAGCGGTCGGTGAAATCAAACGGGCATTCGAAAACGAATTTCGGATTGTCGTAGAGGTTCATCACGTTCGGCGCGGACGTGCCGCAAATCATGACGGCCGGAGAATTGGTGGCGTTGACGAAGCGATGGTACGCGTTGAGCGGAATGGAAAACAGCGAGCCTTTCGCCCATTCAAACGTTTGCTTCTTTGCGGCGCCCTCCTGCCACACTTCCGTTGAGCCACGCCCTTCGACGACATAGACCTGCTTTTCAAAGATGTGATGCTCCACATTGAGCGCGCCGCCAGCGGGGATTTCGACGACATAAGAGCCCCAGAGTCCCTCGGTGCCGTACAATTGTATGTACGAGCCGCGCCCGCCCAGCCGCTTCCACGGCGCCATGGGCAGATCCTGCGCCCGCTTCATGCCAATGCCGCGAAAACACGGAACGCCCTCCGCCTCCATGAAGCGGTCGTAAGGCATGGCCGGGCGCTTGAACTTGCCGAAACCGGCGTTCTCGCCGGCCTTGGGTTCGTGCCAGTGTTTGTCGGCTTCATCGTGCGGCATGGGGAATCCTCCGGGGTGATTTGCGTGTCGGGCACAATAGCAAAATTCGCACGGGTGTCATCCGCCGGGCTCAAAAGGCGAGGCGACCCGCCGCCGCGTTCGGGGCGGCCTCGGAAGGCCGCGTTGCAAGCCCCGCCTCACCCCCCGCCCCGCTCCCCCGCGTGCAACTTCCTGAAATACGCCAGCGCCTCCGCGTCCGCCCCCGCCAGCAGTCCCACGCGGCGCAGCACTTCCACTCCGTCGATGGGGCTCACATCAACACGCAGCCGCGCCGCGTCCGCTAGAAACTCCGGGTCCTTCATCGTCGCCAGAAACGCCGCCTGCATCGCCCGCGCGCGCTCTTCGGGCACGCCCGGCGGCGCCGCGAAAGGCCGCGCCAACGTGTTGGAGACATCCGCCACCTCGATCATTTTCCGCGCCCGCTCGTCCGGCGCGAGTTCGCCCGCGACAGGCGTATCGGGGAAATCGGGATGGCGCGTCGCCCTGCCAAATTGCAGCAACACCCGCATGTCCGAATCCGGGTTCAGCCAGTCGGGGCGTGAAGACCGCACGGACGAATAATCCAGCGAGCGCCCGTCGATCTCCTTGCGCTCCACCGCCAGAAACAGCGCGCCGCTGTCGGGATAGCCGTTCACCAGTTTGATGTTCATGCCGATGAGGTCGCGCAACAGCACCGTCCAGTCGTTGCCCGAGCCTCCCTGTCCCGTCGCGCCAAGCACCAGCGGCGCTCCGCCGGGCCTGCGCGCGTCGGCCATGTTTTTCACCGCGGAATCCTTGCGGATATACATCAGATATGAATCGTCCGCGCCGCTCGCCGCCGAGCCCAGCCACGTGAACCTGCGCGGATCAAATTGCACATTCGCGTTGTGACCGAGCACGCCCATGAACGGCATGTCGCGCGCGAAGGCGCCGAGGGTGAGCCCGTCCTTTGGCGCCGTGTTGTAGAGAAAGTTTGTCGCGCGCAGCGAGCCCGCGCCGGGCATGTGTTGCAGCACCACGGCGGGATTGCCGGGAATGTGCTTGCCGATGTGCTGCGCCACAAGCCGCGCGTAAACGTCGTAGCCGCCGCCGGGACCGTAGCCGAGCACCAGTTGCACCGTCTTGCCGCGATAAAAATCCGCCGGCGATTGCGCCAGCGCGGCGCCGGCAATTGCGCACACGAGCCAAACCGCGGCGCAAGAGCGCGCAAAGAGCCGCGCGATGCGCCGCGCGCCATGTGCGCGCATGTTTTGCCGCGGCTTTTCCATGCTCCGGAAACTATGCGGCGGCGCCGCGGCGCGCAACCACGCGGGCTGGCTTTGTCGGGCCGGATTGCGCCCGGTTTCGCGCCGGGCGGGCATCGTGGTACAAAAGGCCGCGAC
>JANYDZ010000423.1 GCA_025363375.1 Hyphomicrobiales bacterium | reverse complement strand
TGGACCTGGACCGCGATTGAAGCCGACACAAAATTGCTTGTCGGGCATTTTGTCGGCGGGCGCGATGGTCAGTGCGCGCAATGGTTCATGGATGAACTGGCCTCACGCCTCGCGAACCGCGTGCAACTGACTTCGGATGGTCACAAGGCCTATCTGGAAGCTGTCGAAGGTGCTTTCGGCGCGGACGTTGATTACGCCATGCTGGTCAAAATTTACGTCGCATCGCCAGAGAGCGCCAAGGGCCGCTACAGCCCTGCGGAATGCACGGGCGCCCGTAAGGAGTGGATTGAGGGCACGCCAGATCCGAAGCACATCAGCACGTCCTACGCGGAGCGGGCGAACCAGACGATGCGAATGCACAATCGCCGCTTCACCCGGTTGACCAACGCGTTCAGCAAGAAATTCGAGAACCACGCTCACATGGTCGCCATCTATGCGGTCTGGTATAACTTCCTTCGCATTCACAAATCCCTTCGCGTGACGCCGGCGATGGCCGCTTGCCTTTCCGAGACCGTCATGGATTGGAAGGACATTGTAGAAGCGATGGACGCGGACGCTCCCGCTCAAAAGCGCGGCACATATAAAAAGGCTCAAGCCGAAATTTCAAACTGAGACACTACCGGATAGTCCCTAAGCTTGACTATTCGGTATTTTACAATTTATCTTAGGGGAAAGGAAATCGCCCCATGGCAAAAGCCTGGGTCGGGAGATCGTTGCGTTGCGCAAACTCATCATCTACGCAGCCCTGGGCTATCCGCGCGAGACCAACCCACGAATTCCCGCTGTACCGCGTAGCTGGGATGAGCTTGCCGACGCCTCCATCGAGGCCGCCGAGGCCGGCGCCAGCATCATCCAGTATCATGGCCCGCTTACGCCGGATGGCAAGATCGACCCGGAAAAATGGGGCCGCCTGACGGAACAGGTGCGCAAGCACAGCAGGGCGCTGATTTCCTTCGGCAAAGCCGGCCCGCCATGGCATGAGCGCAAGCCCCTGCTGGATCTCGGCGCCGGCACGCCCGATTTCATGGCCGTGTCCCTGACCGGCCACGATTACCGCCGCGGATCGAGCGACACCTATTACGAACATAGACGGACCGAACTGGAGCAATGTCTGCGCGACATGAACGCCGCGCGCGTGCTTCCCACCTGGGAGGTCTGGCACCTCGGTTCCTTCTGGAATTTCGAATATCTGCTGAAACAGGGGCTTTGCAGGAAGCCGCACTTCCTGACCCTGTTTTTCTCGACGCCCGGCGGCGTCTGGTCTCCCGCCACGATGGAGGAGATCAACCATCGCATCGCCCATGTGCCGCCCGATTGCGAATATCTGGTTTCGCCGCGCGGCGCGTGCACGGCGATGCGACAGACCAATATGCTGACCTTCGCCATGATCAAGGGCGGCCATGTGCGCCTCGGCACGCAGGATGTGACCGACTATACGGACGGCGTCCCCGCGCAAAGCAATGCTCAGCTTGTCGCCCGCATCGCGCGCATCGCCCGCGAACTGGGCCGCAACATCGCGAGCCCCGCGGAGACACGTAAAATGCTGGGCGTGAAAGTGAAGCGCTGATCGGCGCCCTATTGCGCGGGACCATCGATGAGCGCCTTGGCCCTGGCGACAATCGCCTCGGGTATTTTATAGGTCGCCTCGATCATCGCCTCGATCTCCCGATGGTCGGAAGGATCGACAATCATTTCGAGCCGGCCTGCTTCCGCCAGGAACGCGGGGTCCGCGAGCGTCTGGAAGAACGACGCGCGCAACACCTCGACGCGGTCCGCCGGCACGCCCGCCGGCACGACGTAAGGGCGCCCCATCGCGACCTGCGAAGCCACGAGATCGAGCACCTGCCTATCCTCCGCGCTGCGCGCAAAATCCGACGCGACGGGCGTTCCCGGCAAAGCGGGATCGGGCTTGTTGCTCAGCACGATCAGCCAGTTGATCAGCTTTTTCTCAATCCAGTCGGGCTTGCGCGTGATCACCGTCGCGGACGACAGGCAAGTGCCGTCGGCCTCGCCGCGCTCGATCGCCAGCATCGTCTCGGGGGTCGTGTAGCCCATGACGATCTTGAACTTCGCGCCGAGCATGACGTTGATGGCGTTGGCGGAGGCGGCGCTGATGGCGCCGCCCGTCGCGGCCATAACCGCCTCGTATCTTTGCGCGTCCCCGATCGTCTTCACGCGGCTGTCGCGGCGGGTGAAACAAGCGAGCGACTGGGGCGAGACGCTGCCAATCCAGTTGAGCCCGCGCGCATCGTATTTCGTCGCCTTGCCCTTGTCGAAGACGGGCAGGATCAAGGTGTTGGCGAAAGCCGCGCCGATCACCGTCCCATCGCCTTTCGCCGCGTTGGCGAGGTGATTGAGCATGGTCACGCCGCCGGCGCCGGGCATGTTCTGCGTTACGATATTGGGATTGCCGGGAATATGGCGGCCCCAATGGCGCGCCAGCGCGCGTGAATAAACATCGTAGCCGCCGCCGACGCCGCTGCCGATGAGGAGAATGACGTCCTTGCCCTTGTAGAACTCGCCCGGCGATTGCGCGCACGCCGAAGCGCTCACAAGTCCGAGAACCGCCACGACAATCCCGATGGCGGCGGCAGGCTTCATTCCCATTTCCAGACTTCCCGTTTCCGCGCTCCGGCGCAGGCAGCAGACAACGGCCCGCGGCGCCATGGGTTGCATCGCGCCCGTGCCGATTTCCGTTCAAAGTTAACGAAATTCTTCACGCGGCGCGAGGGCCATCCTCATCGCCGCGCTTGCCCGCTCCGCCCGCCGCATCCCGCGCGGCGCCAAAACGCCGCAAAATCCCGCCCAATTCCCGCGACGCGCCTTTGCGCTTTGAGGCACGCCCCCGCGCCGGCAACGCGGCGCGGCGCCGACCTGCGGCAAGCTCTTGAGCAGGGCAATGATGTAGGATACTTGCAGCCTGCGATGGGGCGTCGCCAAGCGGTAAGGCACCGGATTTTGATTCCGGCATTCGGAGGTTCGATCCCTCCCGCCCCAGCCAGTCAACCTGCAAACATGGCGCAACGCCGGCGGGAACAGCCCTCCCGCGTTGCACGGGAGAAGGTGGCCCGAAGGGCCCGATGAGTCTGCCGAGACGGCGCGCATGACGCGGAGAAGCGCCGAAAGGCAAGATTTTCGGAACGGCGATTTTCGAGCGAAAATCAGGGGTGTTTTGAGAAGGTGACTCGTTTTGCGGGTTCTGTCGCCCGCCACGTTCTCACGCCGTAGGGCGGGAACGGGGCAGCCAATATTCATTCGGCCAAATCGGTAGAAATCCGAACTGGTGAAGCGTGCACTCCATATGTCTTCAATGGCGTATCGCCCGAAGCGCGAAACCAGTGAGGAACATTGGGCGGAATGACCAGCGTAATACCCGGCCTCAGCGAGACAAGGTTCTTGCTGCTTTCGAGCCAAGCTTCTCCGCTACCGTCTAAAACTGTAATAATTTCCATGTAAGGATGGAAATGCTTGGGAGTTTCGTAACCCGGAAGCGATGTTTGGATGCCAATGCGAACCGGCGTCGATCCTTCAGAATCGCCGACGAGCGTTTGGTATGTTGCCCCTGTCTTAAAGGGCTCCGCCGATACCTTCGCGTGATCTACAACCGGCATTTCGGTTTCCTCGTCGGTAGATGCAAGTTTTTATAGCAGGTCATCAAAAGCCCGCCAATCAGCCCGGTGCCCTTGCTATACCCTGACTCATCGATAAGGCGAAAAATCGCTTGTCAGGATCGTGATTTCGGATTCGTCTCGGGCGGATGATTCGCGCCGGTTACCTTTCACCCGAGGATCGCGCCGACCTGATCGCGCTGGCGCGCGACGGTTCG
>JANYDZ010000374.1 GCA_025363375.1 Hyphomicrobiales bacterium | reverse complement strand
ACTTCGGCGCGCCGCAATTCCATCTCGTCCCCATCCTGACGATGTGCATCGTGATGGTCGTCGTGATGATCGAATCGCTCGGCATGTTCCTCGCGCTGGGCGAAATGACGGGCCGCAAGGTCGATCGCGACGCGTTGACGCGGGGTCTGCGGGCGGACGGCCTCGGCACGATGCTGGGCGGCATTTTCAACACGTTTCCCTACACGTCCTTTTCGCAGAACGTCGGTCTTGTGGGCGTCACCGGCGTCAAGTCGCGCTGGGTCACGGCGGCGGGAGGCGCGATCATGATCGCGCTCGGCCTGCTGCCGAAAATGGCGGCGCTGGTCGAATCGGTGCCGCAGGTGGTGCTCGGCGGCGCGGGGCTTGTGATGTTCGGCATGGTCGCGGCGACCGGCGCGCGCATCCTCACCTCGGTCGATTTCAGGAACAGCCAGCACAATCTGTTCGTGGTGGCGGTGTCGGTCGGCTTCGGGATGATCCCCCTCGTCGCGCCGAACTTCTTCAAGACGCTGCCGCACGATCTGCATCCGCTGCTGGAATCGGGCATTCTCCTGTCCGCCATCGTCGCGGTCATTCTCAACGCCTTTTTCAACGGGGTCGAGGACGCGAAGACCGCCAGCCACGACGCGGCGCAGGCCGCGGCGAACGTCGGGCACTGATCTTCCGTTTTGCCAACGACCCGGTTCCGCGGTCCATGAAACGGTTTGCGGGACCGGACTTTCCGACTAAACCGCCAGCAGGCCCTGATCGAGACTCATGCGCTCGAAAGCGGTCTCGACGGAATGGACATGGTCGAGCATGGCTGAATGGGCGCCGCCGGGATCGCCGGACAGAATCGCCGCCGCCACGAGTTCATGCTCCCGATGCGAGCGTTGCAGCCGGCCCGGCGCGCGGAACTGGGCGCGGCGGAACGGATCCAGCCGGCGCCGAAGGCCGATGGCGATATCGAACAGCACGGCGTTGTGCGCGCCGGCGTAAATGGCGTGGTGCATATCCCGGTTGGCGTCGGCGTATTCGGCCCGCGCGTCGCGCGCCGCCAGCAACCCCATGGCTTCATGCAGCGACTTGAGCCGTCGCCGCTCGACGGGATTCATGCCGAGCGCGCAAAGCCGCGCGCAGGTCGCCTCGATTTCGCCCATGGCGACGAACAGGCCGGCCAGCGTCTCCCCGGTGACGCTCGTCACGAACGCGCCGCGCCGCGCCCGCATTTCAATGAGCCCGGTGGAGGCCAGCTGTCGCAGGGCCTCGCGCACCGGGGTCCGCGACACGCCGAAACGCTCCGCCAGCATGTGTTCGTCAAGCCGCATGCCCGCCGGGAACGCGCCGCCAAGAATGCCGTCGGCAAGGCTGGCTGAAAGCCGGTCGGCGCGGGTCTGCGGCACGGGCGCGGCCGCCTGCGAGAACTTTTTGATTTCAGCGGACAAGACGATCCCCCATGCACTTAGTTTGAGCAGCAAGGCCAAAATTCGCGCCGCATGCCGTCAATTGAGGCATGCAGATTCGCTCATATGTATGCAATTTTATGGAGAGGCATGCAGAGCGTCAATGCCTTCGGGCAATTTCGATGAGGTCGCCATGAACCGCCGTAAATTCGTTAAATCCAGCGCCGCCGCCCTCGCCGGCGTCGCCTCCCCCGCTGTATGGTCTTCCGCCAAAGCGCAGGCCCGGCAGGAGACTTTGCTTGTTGTCGCCGAGAGCGGCCCCAACAACATCGACATTCACGGCGTCGGCACCAACGTGCCGGGCTATGAGGTCTCGTGGAATTGCTACGACCGGCTGATCAGCCACGAAATGAAAACCGGCCCCTCCGGCCAGCCCTATTACGACCGCGACAAATTCAAGCCGGAACTGGCCGAGGATATGAATGTCGGTCCCATGTCGGCGACGTTCAAACTACGCAAAAACGCCAGGTTTCACGACGGAACGCCGATTACGGCGGCGGACGTCAAATGGTCCATGGACCGCGCGGTGAGCGTCGGCGGGTTCCCGACCTTCCAGATGAAGGCGGGGTCGCTGGAAAAGCCCGAGCAATTCGTCGTGGTCGACGACAACACGTTCCGCGTCGATTTTCTGCGCAAGGACAAGCTGACGATTCCCGATCTTGCGGTCATCGTGCCCTGCGTCATGAATTCCGGCCTGGTGAAGAAAAACGCGACGCCCGCCGATCCGTGGGGCCTCGATTACACGCGGCAAAACACCGCCGGCGGCGGCGCCTTCAAGGTGGCGCGCTGGACGGCGGGCACCGAAGTCGTTCTGGACCGCAACGACGAATGGATCAGCGGCCCCATGCCGAAAATCAAGCGCATAATCTGGCGGATGGTGCCCTCCGCGGGAAACCGCCGGGCGCTGCTGGAGCGCGGCGACGCCGATGTCTCCTACGATTTGCCAAACAAGGATTTCGCCGAATTGCGCGGCAGCGACAAGCTGAGCATCGTCTCAACGCCGTTTTCCAACGGCGTGCAATATATCGGCATGAACGTGACGCAGCCGCCTTTCGACAATCCGAAAGTCCGCCTGGCGCTCGCCTTCGCGCTGCCCTATAAAAAAATCATGGACGCCGTCCTGTTCGGCCTTGGCGAGCCGATGTTCGGCGCCAAACCCGGCACGCCGACCCAGGCGAAATGGCCGCAGGCCCATGGCTACGACACCGATCTTGCGAAAGCGCGGCTGCTGATGGCCGAGGCCGGGCTTCCCAACGGCTTCGACACAACGCTGTCGTTCGATCTGGGCTTTGCCGGCACCAACGAGCCGCTGTGCCTGCTGGTTCAGGAAAGCCTCGCGCAGATCGGCGTCCGCGCCACGATCAACAAAGTGCCCGGCGCGAACTGGCGGACCGAACTCAACAAAAAGACCATGCCCCTGTTCGTCA
>JANYDZ010000333.1 GCA_025363375.1 Hyphomicrobiales bacterium | reverse complement strand
CTTTGGCCTCGGGGTGGCGGGAAGCTTCTTGCCGACGATTGGCTGCTTTGGCCATCAAGCCTATCTGAGTTCGTTCCTTGCAGCGAACGGCTTCGCGTTCAATCTTGCGGACAATCAAACCTTGTTCCCCGGTTACTCTGTGGTGGCATCGAACGGCGGCGGCGGAATTTCGTCGGCCGTCCCCGAGACCTCCACGTGGATCATGATGCTGCTCGGCTTCGCCGGTCTCGGCTTTGCCGGCTACCGCAAGCAGAAGGTTGCGGCTGTCGCGGCCTGAACGACGCGCTTTGATTGAAATCCGAAAGGCCGCCTCAGGGCGGCCTTTTGCGTTCGGGCTTTTGCGTTCGGGCTGTCGTTGCTTGCCGGCGTCCGCGACGCCGACAGACGTGCTATGGTCAGCCGCATGCAATGCGGCGCGGCGTTTGGCCACGCGTAGAGAGGCAGTTCATGCGCGCGCCGACATCAAACGACGGCAATCTGGAGGGGAGCCGCGCCGCGCGCGCGGCGAATCCCGGGCGGCGCGAGCCGGTCATCGGGATCGCCCTTGGCGCCGGCGTCGCGCGGGGCTGGAGCCACATTGGCGTCCTGCGCGAACTCGCCGACCACGGGATTGCGCCGACGATCATCGCCGGCAGTTCCATCGGCGCCGTCGTCGGCGGTTGCCACGCGGCGGGGCAACTCGCCGAACTCGAGGACTTCGCCCGCCGCATGACGCGGCGCGGGATTTTCAATTTTCTCGACATAAGCTTCGCCGGCGGCGGGTTGATATCGGGCGGCAAGCTGCGCGCCCGCCTCGGTCAGGGCCTGTCGGCGATGCAGGTCGAGGATTTGCCCCTGCGCTTTGCCGCCGTGGCGACGGAGGTGGGCTCGGGCCATGAAATCTGGCTGACCCATGGGCCTCTCGTCCAGGCGCTTGAGGCGTCCTATGCGATCCCCGGCATTTTCGAGCCGGTGAAGTTCGGCGAGCGCTGGCTGTTCGACGGGGCGCTGGTCAATCCTATTCCGGTCACGGTCTGCCGGGTTCTGGGCGCGGATCTCGTCCTCGCGGTGGGCGTCAACGCCAGCCCGCAATTGCGCGGCGCGGTGATCGCGGACAAGCCGGCCGCGGCGGTCGCGGGGGAGGTGGCGGCGGCGCCTGAAACCCAGGGATTTTTCGCGGGGCTCCGCACGCCGAATTTCAACTTGCGCCGGCAGTTCGGCAAGCGCGCCGACAATGCGCCCAGCATGGCCCAGGTGATAACCGACGCGTTCAACATTACGCAAGACCGCATCGCGCGCTCGCGCCTGGCCGGCGATCCGCCGGATGTGATGATCCGCGTGCGCACCGGCGATGTCGGCCTGTTTGATTTTCACCGGGCCGACGAACTTATCGACTACGGCAGAACGGCGGTGCAGCGCGCCTTGCCTGATATCAAGGATTTGATTGCGCAGGTCGCCTCGGGCGCGCCGCCGGGCGTTTGAGCGGCGCTGCCGCGTGTTTTCAGGTATGCGCGATATATTCGCGCAACGCCTTGTGTTCGGTTTCGATCTCTTCGACGTGCCACTTTACGACATCGCCGATGGAAACAAGCCCGGTGAGGCGTCCATTTTCGACAACGGGCATATGACGGAACCTGTGCGCCGTCATGGTCTCCATGAGATGGCGCACCGTGGAGGCGGGCATCGCCGTGACGACCTTCCCGGTCATGTGACGGGAAACCGGCTCGTCCAGCGCCGCCGCGCCGCCCTGAGCGAGGGCGCGCACGATATCGCGCTCCGACAATATGCCGATCACTTCGCCATCGGCGCCGCAGACGACGACCGCGCCAATGCCCTTCGACGCCAGTAATCCGGCGGCCTCGGCGACAGTTCTATGCGGCTGGGTGACGACGACTTCGCGACCCTTGACGGACAGAATGCAAGCAACGTCCATATCGATCTCCCCTATCAGTGAGATGAACTCCTGTCGGCGCGGGAAGTCTGATCCTGATTTGCGCCATGAGCAAGCGCGGCGGGTTGAAATTCGTCGCTGCGCCGCAACGCGCGCGCCGCGGCGCCGAACGCGGCAGAGCGTTCGCCCGACGAGGTTATTTGACGGGATGATCGGGGCGCGGGTCAAAAAACCGGAACAGCAACAGGCCCGCGAGGAATCCGCCGATGTGCGCCTCCCACGCCACGGGATTGTCGGTCAGACCCAGCGGCGCGGCTGAAATCCCGAACAGGAAATTCACCGCAAACCACATCGCAATAAACGGCATGACCCGGCCGTCCATCACGACCTGGCTGATGGGCAGGGCAGGCTGGCGGTAGGCGGCGGCCTGGCTGGAGCCAAAGCCGAAACCATCGCCGAGCGGGGCGTTTGGCTGGAAAATGAAGCGGCAGGCGGCCGCCATCGCGCCGGAAACGGCGGCTGACGCGCCAACCACCGGGCTCAGGTCGAAACGGTGCAAAGCATAGTGGGTCAGGGCGCCGGCGATCGCCGTGGCCGCGAAGAGCGCCAGAAAGCGGACGCCGCCAAAACGCCTCGCCACAGGCGTGCCAAAGGCCGCGAACCATACGCTGTTGACGCTGAAATGAATCCAGTCCGCGTGCAGGCCGGCATAGGTGAGAAGAGTCCACCATTGCGGGCCGCCGTCGCCGAGGAAGAAACGGGCGGATTCTTCGCGCGCGCCGCTCAGGGCTTCGAAGGAATCCGCCATTCCGCCGGGATCGAACAAATAGGTGAGGCGGCCAGGAACGAAGGAAAACCGCAATATCACAAGGGCGTCCTGCTCATCGCTCAGGACGTAGTCGCGCAGGCCGTGGATGAGCGCGAGCGCCGCGATAATCGCCAGCACGATGCCCGGCACGTTGAATATTTTTTCGCGGGGCAAACCGACGGGACCTCGAATGAACCAGGTCCTCACATGGTCGTTTCAGGGGGAGGACGCAAGCGCAAAGACAAGAGGAGAGCGCAAAGACAAGGGGAGAGCCGGGAGGGCTCTCCCCTTCAATCCTGTACCGCTTCCGGCGCGGGAGCTTGCGCCGCGCGGCCGGGCCGAAGCCCGGACCTTGCCTTGTCCAGCGCGGCCCGGGGAGGAGCAGTCCCCACGTCGTCGCTGGCGCCGTTCCAGTCGCGAGGGGCTCGGGAGCAACGAGCCCATCGCTTCGTCTGGCATGCGACAATGTGACATCTGCGGTGGTCGCTGGCTATCAAATCCCCAACTTAACGTTAATTTCGCGGCCGCAATCGATCCGATCGCGTTTTCCATACGCGTCGCGCGCCCTGGCACGGCCTTCGCTGCGCAGACGCTGCCCGGCAAGTCAGCCCGGCAATTTGCGTCTCCACCGCACAAAAAGCGTCGCACCGCAGGACAGGGGTTCAAAATGGAACATGTTGTCAAATTTCGAAAGTCGCTGTCCCGCGCGGGATTGCGGGCCATGCTTGCCGCGCTGGCCACGGGCTTTGCGGGGACAAGCGGCGCTTCGGCGCAATCGGTTCCCTCGGTATTTCATCATTCTCCAAGCCCATGGCACGCCGGCGGGCGTATTGATCTCGTGCGCGCCGACATGCACGCCCAATATGCGCCGGGATCATGCCTGCGCGGCACGTTTTACTCCGCGGCGGTAACGGCGCTCGAAATTCCCGGCGTGCGCGTGCGGGAGGACGCTGAATTCTGGTTCCACAACGCCCGGCCTTCCGGCTGGAACGGGTCGCCCTGGCGGATCGACCGGGCCGGCACGCGCGTCATGGTTGGCGCGCTGAAGCCGGCCTTGCGCGACAATGTGCTGGCGCGGGTTGGCGATTCCATCGAATACCGCGCCGTTTATACCGGCGCCGAACTCATCCGCCAATTTGGCTTCAAACCCTGCGGTTAAAGCTTGCCGGTTCAATCCGGCGTCCCTGTTTCCCTGTCGAGTTCATACATGAAACAACCAGTTACACGCGAGCTTTACGCCTATTGGAACGAGTTGCGCGGCAAACGGTCGGCGCCTGATCGGGCGGAGATCGAACCTGGCGCGTTGGGGGCGGCCTCAAGCGACGTGTTCATGCTGACGATCGCGCCTCGGGAGGGCTATCCCATTCGGATTGCCGGCGCCCGCCTCGCCGGGCTGATGCTGAGCGAACTCAAGGGCTCCGCGTTTGTTTCCCTGTTCCGCAATCTCGACCGCGTTTCGATCCGCGCCCTGCTGGCTTCGGTTATCGACGACCCGACGCCCGTGGTTGCGGGCATTTCGGCGACGCCAGCCGGGCGGGAATCGATGGCGCTGGAATTATTGCTGCTTCCGCTCGGGGTGTCGGGCGAGCCCGCCGCGCGTATTTTCGGCGCGCTGACGCCGGCGTCCCGGCCGCGCTGGTCGGGTCTGATCGCCGCGGGGCCGCTGACGCTGGAGTCATTGCGGATACTCAATCCGGCGCGCGCCGAATGCGCGGTTCAAGGCCGTTTCGATCCATCCGCTTGGGCCAGCGTGCCAATGCGGGAAGCTGGAACGGCGCGGCGCGCGTCTTTCCGGCAAGCCAACTTAACCTTGTACAACAGCTAAAAATCAATGTTTCGAGCCGTTCAGGTAATGCCGCCTTAACGTCTCTGGCCTATTGTCCTGGAGTAGTTGATTTCCAGGTGTAGTGATGCGCATTGACAACGTGGCTGGTGTTTTGAGCGGAAGGGCTGTTCCCGCCAAGGCGCGCGACCGGCGTCGCCATCAGCGCGTGAAGGTGACCGTTCTTGGCCGCTACATGCTTAAGGACCGAAGGGAATTTCCGTGTCAGACCATGGACATGTCGCCTGGCGGGGTTCTGCTGTTCGCCCCGGTCAAGGCTGACGTCGGCGAGCGCGTGGTTGCCTATCTCGATCAAATCGGCCGCATCGAGGGCGTTGT
The DNA here is from genome assembly GCA_025363375.1 of Hyphomicrobiales bacterium. GTDB lineage: Bacteria > Pseudomonadota > Alphaproteobacteria > Rhizobiales > Beijerinckiaceae > Terripilifer. The sequence goes on along the minus strand of JANYDZ010000333.1, from coordinate 4,475 downwards.
CGCGCGGCACGTCGACAACGGTTTTGCGCTGTCCCTGAATGTTCCCCTGATGAAGCGTGAGAAGCTCGCGGACCAGTTGACCTGGCTCGCCAACCGTCAAATGCTGGGAATGCCGGAAGACCGCCGCCATGAACGCGTGACCCCGCGCGTTATCCGCTCCACCTTGCGCATGCCCGACGGGCGCGAGCATATCGCGAGGATCGTCGATATCTCGCTTTCGGGAACCGCCATCAAGGTCGATACGCAGCCGCCCATGGGGACGATCGTTACAATTGGCCGCACGCAAGGACGCATTGTGCGCCATTTCGAAGGCGGGGTCGCGGTCGAGTTCCTCAGGTTGATGTCGGTCGAAAATTTCGACGAAAACGTCGTTCTGTAAATCGGAGGGGTATTCGAACGACGGGCGCCGGTTCTGCGCTATCATGAGCGTCGATTCGAATCCGTCCGGTCTCGATGTCCATGCCAAGAACGTCCCTCGCCGCCCTGCTTGTCGCTTGCCTGATCGGGGCCACGTGCCTCGGCGGCTGGGCTGTCTGGCGCTTCCGCATTCCCGCGGCGCGGCCGGACTTCGTCAACACCAGTCTGGGTCCGGTTCATCTGCGTGTTCATCGGGCCTTTGTGCGGCAAGGCGCGCCGGATCGCGGTGGGCCTTCCGAGAGCCTTGAGCTGATCGCGCGGCATCCCGATTTCCGACCCGCGGACGCCCTGGCCTTGCGTTCGGACGAGGAGGCTCACCATCTGGTTTTCCTCCACCTTCAGGCGCGCGACGCCTCGCTCGATCCCGAGGAGCGCGCCGCCAAGCTCTATGTTCGGTTCCTCGAACAGGACCAGTGGTCCCATCCAGGCGGCCTCTCCATGCGCCGTTTTGAGAAAGGCAGTCCCTACGAGCGCGAGGAATTGTACTTTGCGCCTCCGGAAGGGCGCTTGTTCACAGCCCGCTGCATGCGCCCGCCACCGCAACCCGATGGCCTGCCCAATACCTGCGTCAGCGAATTGCGCTTGCGCGGTCTTGATGTGCAAATCCGGTATTCGCCGGACCTGCTGCCGGAATGGGAACAACTCTTCGCGGGCGCGAGGGGGCTGGTCGAGAGCCTGACAAGGTAGGGATCGCGGCCGCTAGTCGATGTCGAGCACGAGCCTTGCGTCGCCCGAAGCCGTTTCGACCCGGCGATAAAAACAGGAGCGTCGCCCGGTATGGCAAGCCTTGCCGTCGCCGCCCGCCTCGACCTTGATCTGGATCGCGTCCTGATCGCAGTCGGTGCGCAGCTCGACGACGCGCTGCACCTGTCCGGACGTGTCGCCCTTGCGCCAGAGGTTGTTGCGCGAACGCGACCAGTAATGCGCGACGCCCGTGTCCAGCGTCAGGGCGAGACTTTCGGCGTTCATGTAGGCGACCATGAGGATGTCGCCCGAATGCGCCTCCGTCGTGACGCAGACGATGAGGCCGTCGGCGTCGAATTTTGGCGCGAAGGCGGAGCCTTCCTCGATGGAATGTTTGTCGCCGCGCGGGGCGAAAGGATTGGTCTTCATGGGCGCCTCAAGTTGCTTTCGGCTTGTACCACGGGCGCGGCGCGCTTGGATATTCGCCGCGCGCGTGGGACAAGCCGAAGCCAATCGAGACGATGAATCATGATGGAATATGTCTGGGTCGCGCTCGCGGGACTTCTCGCCGGCGCGATGAACGCGGCGGCGGGGGGCGGCACTTTCGTCACGGTGCCGGCCTTGATCGCGGCCGGCGTGCCATCGGTGTCGGCCAATATGACGAGCACCATCGCCATGTGTCCCGGCGCGTTCGCCAGCGCCTGGGCGTTCCGCAAGGATTTTCGCGACTTCAGCGAAGCCTCGCTGCGGTTGTTGATCGGCGTCAGCCTTGCGGGAGGCGCTTGCGGCGCCTTGTTGCTCATTTACACGTCTTCGCGATTCCTGGACGGGCTTATTCCCTGGCTGTTGCTGATGGGCTCGATCGCTTTTGCTTTCGGGAAACAAATCGGCGACTGGTTGCGCATGCGGATCACGCTCGGCAAGGCGTCTTTGCTGGCGACGCAGTTTTTGCTTGGCGTTTACGGCGGTTATTTCGGCGCGGCGATCGGGCTGATGATGCTGGCTGTGTGGACCATTTTCGGCGCGCGCGATCTCGTGGCGATGAGCGCATCGCGCATTCTTCTGGTCGGATTGACCAACGCCGTCGCGGTGGTTTTTTTCGTGGCGATCGGCACGATTTTCTGGACGCACGGGCTCGTCATGATGGGCGCCGGCATCGTCGGCGGTTATCTCGGCGCGTTGATCGCGCGGCGGATTCCCATCCAGAAACTGCGCGTCGGCATTTCCTGTCTGAATTTCACGATTACAGCGATCTTCTTCTGGAAAATGTTCTAGGTCTTCGATTTTTCGCGTTTGCGAACGTAGAACGCGATTGCATGTTTCCCGCAAACACTTCCGCGACGCGGGCGGGTTGGGGGAAAACGCGCGTGGGGGTCCGGCCCTGGACCACGCCCACAGGATACGGCGGAGAAAAGCCCGCTCACAATTCAGGCGCCGGCCAGGAGGAAGGGTTCCGCCCGGGTGCGCCAAGCCCTATATAGCATGCGAGATGAAAACCCGAGGCGAACGCAAACGCTAGGGCGGCCCAACCAAAATGCGATCCAGATCATGCTAAACGACGTCTACAACAAGCGTATTCTCGAATTGGCGGCGGATATTCCGCGGCAGGGCAGGCTGGCTCTGGCGGACGCCAGCGCGACCGCTCATTCCAAACTCTGCGGCTCCACCGTAACCATCGACCTTGTGCTGAGGGATGGAAAAGTCGCGGATTTCGCCCATGACGTGAAGGCCTGCGCCCTCGGTCAGGCGTCGTCCTCGATCATGGCGCGCAACGTGATTGGCGCGACGCCGGACGAATTGCGCCATATCCGTGAAACCGTGCGCCGCATGCTGAAGGAAAACGGCGCGCCCCCGGAGGGCAAATGGGCTGACATCGCGGTGCTTGAGCCTGTTCGCGACTACAAGGCGCGGCACGCCTCGACGCTGCTGACTTTTGACGCCGTGGTCGATGCCGTCGGTCAGATCGAGGCGAAGTCCGCGCAGACGGCGCCGGCGTGACGGGCGTCTCCCTGCCGGGTCGGCTGGCGCGCCAATGCGCGCATGCGCTGATCCGCTTGTATCAGTTGACCTTTTCCTCGCTGGCCGGGCGCGGATGCCGGCATTTGCCGACCTGTTCGCACTATACCGATGACGCGATATCCCGGCACGGGGTGTGGGCCGGCGGCTGGATGGGGCTGGCGCGTATATGCCGTTGTCGGCCGGGCGGCACGTCGGGTTACGATCCAGCGCCGGATCGATTGCCCGAGCGCGCGGGATCGTTGACGCCCTGGCGATACGGGCGCTGGCGTGGACCGTTGGACGACGCGAAGCCCTGAACGCCTCACATTCGGGACATCACCTCGACCGCGAACGCGTAGATCCGCATGCGCGTTTCCTCGGGAAGCCTTTTCAGGACTTCCAGATAGGCCATGCCCGCCGAACAGAGGCGCTCGTCCGGCAGGGGAGGATCAGGATGCTTTCCGTCAAGAAGCGCCTCGATCTCTTCTTTCTTGAGCCCGCTGGCGCGCAGTCCCGCTTCAAGCGCTTCAAAATCGGCGTCGCCTGGCGCGGAACGGGCAACGCGGCTTGTTCCGCCATCGATGATGGCGTCGATCGCGGCGTCGGCCATGCGCGCGACGAGCGGGCGGTGACGCTCGGAAAATTCAACGAAGGCCTTGCTCGACTGGCCGAAGAGAAAGTCCACGCACAGGCGCTTGTCGAGGACGGAGAGGGCGGCGATCGTGGCGGCCTGCGCGTCATAGATGCGCGTGAGAGCTTCGGGCGCCGCTTTCGCCGCGACGATTCCACGCGAGCGCCGGAGATCACGCAAGGCTTCGGCGAAAGCCGCGTCGGGATTGGCGGAGGGGGTTCCCGTCATTGTCGCGCGCACGTTTTTGTCGATGAACCCGGTCCAGTCGATGGGCCAGGTCGTCGCGTATTTCCGCGCAAAATCGGCGTATTCAGGCGCTTGCGTCAGCCATTGCGCGAGCAGCGCGCGCTCGCGCGCAAATCCTTCCAGAGACGGAGAGGAAGGCGGGCGCGGCGTTGGCAAAGCCGCAGGCCGCGAACCTGCAAGCTGCGAACCTGCAGGCCGCGAACCTGCATGACGCGCGCCGCCCTCATCGCGCATCAGTCCCCACGCCAGCGCGGCGGCAAGCAAAGCCGCCAGCGCCAGAAATAAGAGGCGCAGATGGTGCAAAGAGGTCATCGGGCCCTGACTCATCGACACTGCGAGTTAACCCGTCTTATTCACGACGAGCCTGATTGGAGGCTGGCGGACATGACGTAAAGTGTTGATCTGCGTAGGTTTGGGTTGCTGAAGCCAACCCTTTCCGAACCGCACAAACCCCGCACCCGCTATGATCGACGATAATCTTTTCCCGTTCGTTTTTCCA
>JANYDZ010000327.1 GCA_025363375.1 Hyphomicrobiales bacterium | reverse complement strand
CAAGCGGCCGGGTCCGACGCAACCACCATGGAGATGAACCATTCGCCGACCAATGAAAGCCCCGCCCACCCCGCAAAAGGGCGGCCCCAGAATCAACCGCGATATCCGTGCGCCGGACGTCATGCTGATCGACCAGGAAGGCGTGAAGCAGGGCGTCACTCCGCTCGCCGAGGCCCAGAGGCTCGCTGACGAGGCCGGTTTCGATCTCGTCGAGATCGTGCCGAACGCCGAGCCGCCGGTCTGCAAAATTCTTGATTACGGCAAGTTTCGGTTTCTCGAACAGAAGAAAGCCGCCGAGGCCCGCAAGCGTCAGAAGATCGTGGAGGTCAAGGAAATCAAATTGCGCCCGGGAATCGACGATCATGATTACGGCGTGAAAATGAGGGCGGTGCACCGCTTCTTCGACGAAGGCGACAAAGTGAAGATCACCTTGCGGTTTCGCGGCCGGGAACTCGCGCATCAGGATATCGGTTATGCCTTGCTGAACCGCGTCAAATCCGAAACGGCGCCTGTCGCCAAAGTCGAGGCCGAACCATCCATGGAAGGGCGGCAAATGGTTATGATCCTGGCGCCGAGATAATTGCCGGAGGAGATCCCGATGCAGATTGTCTTTTACGTCATTCTGGTCTGGCTGAAGATCATCATTTGCACCACGCTGGTGTTTCTCTGGTTGTGGGTGGCGCGCGACCGCGGCTATACCGGCGGGAAACTGCTTGCCCATTCCTTTGGAGCGCTGGCTTTATGGTCGGCGCCCTGGGCGATATTCTTCTGGTATCAGGCGGATCTTTACCAGGGCCGTTGCGGCCTCAGACAAGGCATCCACGATTGCGGTCTGGGCGAGTTTCTCTGGGCGCGGGTCCGTTGGTTGCGCTACGGCATGCTCATCGACGTAGCGCTGCTGTTCGGCGTCGCCGCCGTTATCTGGCGCGCGAGGATTTCGCGCGGCAGCAATTCGGGCGCGCTTGGGCTGCGCTGAGCCTCAAGCCGCGAGATTGCCGAACCTTTGCAGGTTCGCCCTTTGCTTTTCGTTGCGCGGCGCGAGCTTGAACATCCGCGCGGCGTTGCCGCCGAGAATGCTGTGCCGCGCCTTCTCGGACAGGAACGGAAGATCGTAAATCTTGCCGGGCACGTCGAAATCCCAATGCGGGTAATCGGAGGCGTACATGAGCTGCGTTTCCGCGTTGATCATGCGGAAGGTGCTTTCCAGCTGGATCATGTCCGTCACTTCCATCGGCTGCGATGAATAGAACATGTCGCGCATGTAGTCGCTCGGGAGTTTCTTCAACCCCGGGTATTCGGACGTGCGCAACATGTATTCGTGGTCGAGCCGCTGCATCAGGAAGGGAATCCAGGCGAGACCCGCCTCGATCCAGATGACGGGCATTTTGGGAAAGCGTTCGCCGATGCCGTTCGTCACCCAGTTCGACATGTGCAACATCGCGTACCAGGGAAAGCCCAGGGCGTGCACGGTGGCGAATCGGTTGAGGCTTTTGAAGATGGGCTCGCCGGAATTTGTGCCCGAGTGGAACGACAGCGAAAGCCCGCGTTCCTCGATGGCGCGATAGACCTTCATGTAGGAATTGTGGTGCACCGGCAGCGTGCGGATGGCGGTTATGCAGAAGCCGCCGACGCCCTTGCGATCGCCGAACTTTTCCACCTGACGCAGGCTCTCGTCGGGGTCCGAAAACGGCAGGCACAGCATCGAGTAAAATCGCCCGTCGGACCCGGGCAGGATTTTTTCCGTCAGCCAGCGGTTGTAGGCCCAGCACAGATTGTTCTCGACCTCCGGCATGGTTGTCAGGCCGACATGCAACATCTGCGTCGGGAACAGGCAGGCGTAATCGACGCTGAGCGCGTCCATCCAGCGGCTGCCGAGCTGGATGTCGCGGTGCTTGCCGCCCTTGTCCGTCTTTTCCGATGAACGCATGGGGTAGCGCGTGATGCGCCCGCCCATGTCCTGAAACGAGGTCTGGCTGGGCAGCAGGGAGCCCCGGCCCTTCGAGCGGCCCGCCAGCACCAGCTGTTTGAAGACTTCGTTCTCGAAGAAGGGCAGGACTTCGTCAAGATGTTCGAATTCGTAGTGATGGCTGTCGACGTCGACGACGAGCATGTCGTCGAGGCGCAGCTTGTCGGCTTGTTTGCGCGCGTTTTTAAGGAGGCGCGAGGTGTTGAGTTCCTCGACGGCCACCCGGTTGCCGCGATCTGAAATGAGGTCCATGTGCGAACTTTCCTGAATGGTTTTGCGATGTGACGGAGCGCGCGCGTCACGTCACAACATAAATGCCGGCGTCTTTGACCACGAGGGGAAAGGACCGCAGCTTCTGTTTGGGATCGCCGGCGCAGGCGCCCGTCTCGATATTGTATTCATAGCCATGCCACGGGCAGACGAAATGCGTGTCGTCGTCGGAGAAGAACAATCCGGCGGAGGTTTTGTCCGGCAGGATTTGCTCGAAAACCTTGGCGATGATCAGTCCTTCGCAGGCAGGCCCGCCCGAATGCAGGCAGGTGTTGCTGTAGGCGTAAAACTTGCCGCGATGGCGGAACACGCCGATCTCCCTGTCGCCGACGGCGACAATCATGCGCTCGCCGTCTTTGAGCGAGTCCGTTTTGGCGACGAAGGTTTCGGTCATTGAAAAATAGTCTCCGGTTCGACCAGCCTGTTCGACCAGCCTGTTCGAACTGGCGAATTTCGTATGCAAACAGGGGCGGCGAAGCCCGCTCAATGCGCCTCGTCCCAGTTCCCCGCCGCGCGCGCGTCAACCTGAAGCGGCACCTGCAATTGCACGGCGGGACGCGGCGCGTCCACCATCACGCGGCGCACAACCTCGATGGTCTTGTCCACCTGGGCGTCGGGAACCTCGAACACCAACTCGTCATGCACCTGCAACAGCATTTGCGCGTCGAGCCTGGCCGATGTCAGCGCCTCGTCCATGCGCGCCATGGCGCGGCGAATAATGTCGGCGGCGCTGCCCTGTATCGGCGC
>JANYDZ010000295.1 GCA_025363375.1 Hyphomicrobiales bacterium | reverse complement strand
TGACGATTTCGCCGATGCGCTCCTTGTAATCCTGATATTGCCGGTCGCGCTCCGCGTCGCGCACCTTCTGCACGATGACCTGTTTGGCCGCCTGCGCGGGAATGCGGCCGAAATCGAACGGCGGCAGCGTCTCCGCGATCCAGTCGCCAACCTGCGCGGCGGGGTTCTTTTTCTGCGCGTCGACAAGCGTGATCTGCGTCGCGTCGTTTTCAACCAGGTCGCTCACGAGCATCAGCCGCGAGAACCGGATTTCACCGGTTTTCGGATTGATGTCGGCGCGCACTTCGGTCTCCTGACCGTAGCGCGAGCGCGCCGCCTTCTGCAGCGCGTCTTCCATGGATTGCAACACGGTTTCGCGTGGGATGGATTTTTCGCGCGCGACCGCGTCGGCGATCTGCAAAAGCTCAAGTCTATTGGCGCTAACTGCCATGGCTTTATCTCCTTGTGCGGGCGCAAGACCCGCGGTTCGTCGTCAGCGGGGAAGTTTCGTCCCCGGGTTGGCGGCTTTCGCCGGATTGGGTTTGCGCGGAACAGGCTTTGCCTTGTTGCGCGAAGCAAAGCGGCTGGAACCTGTCGGCGCGCTCGACTGCGCGGACTCTTTTTCGTCTTCGGGAGGCGAATCCTCGTCGCTCACGCGGCCCGCCATTTTGGCGGCGCGCAGCGTCTCGCGGATGAGCGCGTCGGTCAGCACCAGCCGCGCCTCGCCGATATCGCGCATTTGCAGCGTCACATCGGCGTCTTCGTCCGCGGCCGGATCGATCCGGCGCAATTTCAGCTTCGCTTCGCGTCCTTCCCCTACGACGCCTTCAATCCAGCCGCGAAACCGCTTGCGGCCGTTCAACGGAACATCCAGTTCGACCTTGACCTCATGGCCGACGGCGCGGCGAAAGTCCGAGACGCGCGCCAGAATCCGGTCGATGCCGGGCGACGACATTTCCAGATGATAGGCGGCGGAAACCGGCTCGTTGACGTCGAACACGGGCGAAACCGCGAGGCTCGCTTTTTCGCAATCCTCGACCGTCATGGTTCCGTCGGGCCTCTCCGCCATGATCTGGATGGTCATGCCGTTGGCGCCCGAAACCTTCACCCGCACGATGCGATAGCCAACATAGGCCAGCACCGGCTCGGCGATCTGCACGACGCGCGCGGCAACTCCCGTCTCGGCGACGAGGCGCGGTTCATCAAGGCTCGCCTCGACGGCGGCGTTCATTTGCGACTTTGCGTCTTCGCCTTCCAAAACGTCCGGCCTCCGTCGGCCCTGCTCAGGTAATAAAAAAGAGCGGGTCCCGGACGGGTCCCACTCTCCAAAATGACCACCCTAAGATGATCCAGATGAGAAGTTGATGGCCGCTGTATAGACCTGACGGCGAAAAATGCAAGCGTTTCCTGCGACGCCCATTTGGCGCTGTGGGCGATGGATCGCCTCGACACCCGCGCGCCGCCGCTCTAATCAGGGCGCGTTCGTCCGGTCATGTTCCGGCGCCACACGCCCAGGTCCATGCAGCTCAACCCCAATTCGCTCGCCATGACAGTTCTGCTCGCGAGCCTCACGGCGCTCGGGCCTATGGCGACGGATATATACGTCGCTTCCATGCCGCAGATCGGCCAGGCCTTCGGCGCCTCGACCGCGTCCGTGCAGCTTACCATCACCTGCTATCTGATCGGCTTCGCCGCCGGCCAGATTGTCTATGGCCCGTTCTCCGACAAGTTCGGCCGCCGTCCGATGATCCTCATCGGGTTCGCGCTCTATCTCTCGGCGACGCTCGCCTGCGTCTTTTCCACCTCGATCGCCATGCTCGTCGCAGCGCGCGTGTTTCAGGCCTTCGGCGCGGCCGGCCCCATCATTCTCACCCGCGCAATCGTGCGCGATCTCTACGAGGGCCCGCGCGCCGCGCGCCAATACGCGGTGATGAGCATGATCATGGGCGTAACCCCCATCGCGGCGCCGGTGCTGGGCGGATTTTTACAGGCGTGGTTCGGCTGGCGCGCCAGTTTCTTCGCCATGGGCGTCATGGGCGTTGTCCTGGCGAGCGTTGTGATCCTGCTTTTGCCGGAGACCAACAAACGCAGGCAAACCGGGCCTCTCTCCATCGCGGGCATTTTCGGCAGCTTTCGCATCGTCGCGCGCAACAAGGCCTATCTGTCCTATCTGGGCATGCAAAGTTGCAGCTACAACGGATTGTTCGGTTTCGTCTCGGCGGCGTCGGTCGTCCTGCAGGGCGCGTATGGATTGACGCCCATCGAGTTCGGCTTTGCTTTCGCCATCTGTTCAATCTCTTATGTCGCGGGCGCGGCCATCGGTTCGCGCATGACGCCCAGACGCGGCCTGGAAGGCATGATCCGGCTCGGCGTCGCATGGCTCTGCGCGGGCGGCGTGCTGCAACTCGTCGGCGTGTTGCTGTTTCCGAACGCCGTCGCGGCGGTGATTGTTCCCGACATGATTTATTTCATGGGCGTCGGCTTCCTGCTGCCGAGCACGCTGGCCGCCGCGCTGGCGCCCTTCCCCGAGCGCGCCGGCGCGGCATCCTCGCTCATCGGCTTCGCGCAGATGACCTCGGGCACCGTCGTCGGCACGATTGTCGGCGCGAGCCTGGGCTCAAGCGCCATGCCTTTGGCCGTGGTGACCGCCTGCGCGGGAATTGGCGCCTTTGCGATTTTTCACCTGACGAAGGGCGCGCGGGCGGGAGTGATGACGAAGAGCGGGAATCTGGCGGGGTGAGGGGCGGAGGTCAGGTTTGACCCGCGAGCGAAGATTCGAGGAGCGCAATTTCATCGGGCGTCAGGTCGAACAGGTCATAGACGATTGCGTCGATTTCCTTTTCGGCGGTTTCGATTTGCGCTGTTAGCGCATGGACGTCACGGGCGTTGTCCGCGAGAAAAATCTCCCATTCGCCGCGCTGCCTGAGCGGAACATCGGCGCGGAGCGCCTTCTTCACCTCCACGAGAAATCCGGCGAAGTCGAGATCGTGCCAGGCTTCCAGCCGGCCATTGAGTTTTCGATGCTTCGGCGGGGCGAGATCGAGGATGCGATGGCGCACGGCGGCGATGATTTCATGGCGCTTGCGCGCGGCGGCGGTGCAGGATTGGCCGAGCTTGTCCAAAGTGGCTCCCCGGCGGCTCGGCCATGCTGGAATCGGAAGCTGTTCGACAAAATCCGATCGTAGCCGTAAATATCCGCCACGAGCGATGTTCGTCACCGAGCAAAAAAAGAACCAGGCAACTTTGCCATTGAGATATGCGAGAAGGCGAGAATCTGGTTCGGCGACAAAATAGCAAGTGTTGGCGAGAAACGCGTTTGAGTCGTCCAGCGCGAATGGATTGCTGGCCGTGATGTCCTGGTAGACGATTTTCGCTCGCCCGAACCTCTCTTGGTAAGCCAGCTGCGCTTGCTGCAATTCCCACCATTCCTGTTTCGTGGCGCGCCTCTCCAATCGCTCGCGAAATGGCGTCAGCCAGTCGCGGATGGCGGGATAATCGTCGATTTTCACCTTGCCTTTCGGCGTGTTGATCAGCCACAAGCCCTCGGGCTCGACACGCCAGCGCTTGATGTCCTCGCCGCGCAGGAACGGTTTCAACAGGTCCGCCGATT
>JANYDZ010000275.1 GCA_025363375.1 Hyphomicrobiales bacterium | reverse complement strand
GCGGCGGCCGATGATATCGCTGATTTTTCCGTAGAGCGGCGTCATCGCCGTCATGGTCAGCAAATTCGCGGCCACCACCCAGGAGAGGTATTGCGTGCCGCCGAGAGATTGACCGATGGAGGGCAGGGCGGAGGCGACGACGGTCTGGTCCATGGAGCCCATGAACACCGGCAGCAATACGCCGGCGACGATCCACATGGTCTCGCGATGGGTGAGTTTGGGCCGAGCGTCGCCGTCTGGTCTGGTCGACGCGTTCATAAAGCGTTTCGTCCCGGGTTCATGGGCGCAACCTATCAGCCCCGCGGCGCCGGTCAAAAGGCGCGCGCGCATGGCTGAATTGTCGGCCATGCGCGGGGCTGATAGATCAGGCGCGGTGGCACGGAGGAGAAACGCATGAGCCTGTCGATTCGGCGCGTCGTCACGGGGCACGACGCCCAGGGCAAATCCATCGTCGAGATCGACGATGTCGCGAAAAACATTGTTTCGCGTCGTCCCGGCCATTCGAGCGCGGTGATCTGGACGACGACACAGGCGCCTTGCGAAAACACCGAGCCGGGCGATCAGGGCCTGCGCGATGTCGCGGCCTGCGCCGAGGCCGGCGCGATCTTTCGCGTGGTCGAATACGGGCCGGGCGTGTCGCCGCGCATGCACCGGACGCTCACCATCGATTGCGCCGTCGTGATGTCGGGCGAAATTTTCATGGCGCTCGACGACGGCGAGGAAGTGCTTTTGAAGGCCGGCGATGTGCTGGTGCAGCGCGGCGCGGCGCACGACTGGATCAATCGCGGCGACGCGCCTTGCGTCATCGCCTTTGTGTTGATGGCGGCAAAGCCCGTCGTGGCGAACGGCAAGACGTTGGGCGCTCTTGGATAGCGCGGCGCCCTCGCGCGCGCGGCCGCCGTTTGAGGAATTTCAACATAAACGGTTTTACAGCGAAGCAGCCGCGCGCTATCGAGTGCGGGAACGCGCAACGGCTGTTTCCGCAACCCGTCAAATCCGCAACGCCGACAGGAGTCGCCCGTGACCAGGATCGCCATTCTCGACGACTACCAGAACGTCGCCAAAAACTACGGCGACTGGACCAGCCTGCCCGCGGGAGCGCAAGTCACCATGTTCCACGAGAACATGGCGGGCGTGGACGTCGCCGCGCAAAAGCTCGCGGCTTTTGACGCGGTGGTGCTGATGCGCGAGCGCATGCCCATGCAAAAGGCGTTGATCGACCGTCTGCCGAACCTGAAGCTCATCATCACCACGGGCGGCTCCAACCGCTCGCTCGACAAGGATCACGCGAAATCGAAAGGCATCGTCTGTTGCTGTACGCGCGGCGGCGATTCCACGGCGACCACCGTCGAGACGGCCTTCGCCTTGCTGCTCGGTCACGGACGCGGCCTCGTCTACGAGGACCGCATGATGCGCGCGGGCAAATGGCAGACAAGCATCGCGACGACGATCGCCGGCAAGACGCTTGGCATCGTCGGCCTCGGGCGCCTGGGTTCGCGCATGGCGCGGATGGGCAAGGCGTTCGACATGAAGATTGCGGCGTGGAGCACGAATCTCACGGCGGAGAAGGCGGCGGCGCAGGGCGTCGATTACGTCTCGAAGGAGGATCTGTTTTCGAAATCGGACTACATTTCCGTCCATCTCGTGCTGAGCGATCGTTCGCGCGGTCTCATCGGCGCCGCGGATTTCGCGCGCATGAAGAAAACCGGAGTGCTGATCAACACGTCGCGCGGGCCGATTGTCGATGAGGCCGCGATGCTGGCGGCGTTGCGCGAAAAACGCATCGGCGGCGTCGGGCTTGACGTGTTCGACGTGGAGCCGCTGCCCGCCGATCATGAATTGCGGCGCATGAACAACGCGGTCCTGTCGCCGCATCTGGGCTACGTGAGCGACGCGACCTACCAGGAATATTTCGAGGATATTATCGACAATATCTCGAAGTGGATGGCGGGCACGCCGGCGCGTTTGTTGGCCTAGCCTCGGCGCGTGTCCCGTTTCACGGGAGAAGGACGCGCGCGCCGCCTCACGGTCCCCTGCAAATCACATTCAGCAGCGCTTGCCGCTTATCGACTTCAACCGCCTTCAGCGCGCGTTCAATCGCCTTGGGCAACATCGCGGGATCCTCCACCGCCTCGCCGTAGCCGTCGGCGACTTCCACCGCCTTCTCGAATTTCAGCGCGGGATCGAAGTAGGTCAGCGGTTCGCGGTTGCTTTTCGCCGCGTAGCCGTCGGGATAGACTTCATGGGTGTTGCGCTTCACCGCGCCCCACATCTGGTTGTTGAACACGACCGTCAGGATCGGCAGTTTTTCCGCCGCCGACACGTAATGCGCCGGCACGGGATTGCCGAACATATAGGCGCCGTCGCCGCAGGTGGCGATGACCAGCTTGTCCGGCGCCGCGCATTTGACGCCGAGCGCCGTGCCAAGACCCCAGCCGAGGCCGCCGGCGGCGCCCGCGTTGAACATGGTGCCGGGCCTGGTGAACCGCGACTGCTCGAATGTGAAGGGCGATTCCTTTATAACGATGGCGTCTTGCCCCTTCACCTGGTCGAGGCAATGGGTGATCCAGGGCGCCGACATGGGCTTCATGTCCTTGCCGCGCGTCACGGCTTCGCGCCATTTGGCGCGCATGGCCTCGCGTTCAGCGGCGATGCGCTTGCGCCGCGCCTCGATTTTATCGCGCGCGGCGCCGGCGCGCGTCGCCAGCGCCTGGGTCAGCGCGGGAATGGTGGCGCCGACGATGCCTGAAATCGCGAGGTCGCAGGCAAAGCCCCGCATGGGATATTGCGTGAACAGCGGATCAACGCCGAGGTGAATGATTTTTGCGTCGTTGCCGGGCGCGCGTTTGCCGGGAATCCACGGCACGTCGCATTCGATGACGATGATGAGATCGGCGGCTTTCAGCAGGGCGTCGGGATCGTAACCCATGTGCATGGGATCGTCGCTGGACATCGCGACATAGCGGGGCTTGCGATGGGAGACGGGAATGGCGAAGGCTTCGGCGAGGGCCGAGAGCTTGCCAAAATCCGCCGCGTCGCGTCCCGCGCTTGAGGTGATGATCAGCGGGTTTTCGGCTTTCGCGATCATGTCGGCGGCCTCGTCGACGGCGCGCGTGTCGGGGTAGGGCGGCGAGGGCGCGCGGTGGCGCGAGGGCGATTGAAACTTGAAATTCTCGATGGGCGCGGCGAGCACTTCGCGCGGCAGGGTGAGATAGATCGGCCCCTTGGGTTCGCTCATGGAAATGTTGAGCGCGCGGTCGATGGCGTTCTCCAGCACTTCGCCGTTGGGGAGTTGATAGTCCCACTTCACGAATTCGCGCAGCATGGCGCCCTGATCGCGCATTTCCTGCGGCCAGTGAATTTCGCCGGAGCGTTTGCCGGGCAGGCCGCCCTCTTCGCTGAAGGGAGTGCGGCCAGCCGACATGAGGATCGGCACGTTGCCGCGCCATGCGTTCATCACGCCGCACACGGCGTTGGCGGTGCCGACGTTCACGTGCACCATGACGAGTTGCGGTTTGCCGGTCTTCAGATAATAGCCGAGCGCCATGGAGACCGCGACGTTCTCGTGCGGCACGGTGACGGGTTTGGGAACCTTGGCGCCTGTAACTTCGGCCTTGGCGAGCGCTTCGATGAGCGGCGCAAAATCGGTTCCGGCGTTGGCGAAAAGGTAATCGACGCCGCGGTCGGCGAGGATGGCCAGATAGGCGTCTGAAATTGTTCCGGTGATGGATTTTTCGGCCACGTCAAAACTCCTTGAATTTGAGCCCACGTCTATACGCGGGGGGCGGGTGGAGCAAATGTCGGGCGTTGGAGCGGCGGGCATGTTGGAGCGGTGGGCATGGACGCGGCGCGGCTCGGCCATTACATTTGCGGTTCTGGGGAGAATTCCATGCGAATTGCCGCGGTTTCGGTTTTTTTGATGGGCGCACTGACGTTTTCCGACGCGGGCTACGCGCAGGAAAAGTCGGTTTTGCGCATGGGCGTCATCGCCAATTCCGCGCGCAGCATTTCTCAGCTCGGATTGTACATCGCGCAGAAGCGGGGCTTTCTGGAGCGCGAAAATATCGATCTGAGGATGGTGCCGTTGCCGGGGGTTCATCACCAGATCGCGGAACTCGACAAGGGCAATGTCGATGTGAGCCACACGGCGACGCCATATCTGGTGCAGGCGGTGCTTGCGGGTTCCGATTCCGCCGCGATTGTCGGCGGCCTCGCCAATCCCGTGTTCGCGATGCTGGCAAAGCCGGGGATCAGGAGTTTCGCCGATTTGAAAGGCAAGACCATCGGCCTGTCGTTGCCGGTCGATACGATCACCATCGGCAGTCTGAAG
>JANYDZ010000248.1 GCA_025363375.1 Hyphomicrobiales bacterium | reverse complement strand
CGCGGCCGACGACATCGACGAGGAGACCGCCGCGAAAATCCGCAACGGCCTCAACCGGGCTATCGCCTGGCTGCGCGAGAGCGAAGACCGCTCGCGCCAGGAGTTGTTGCGCGATTTGAAGCCCGAGCAGCGCGCCACCGGCCTGCTGCCCGAACTGCTCGGCGCGCAGGATTATCCGCGCGCGGAATATCAGGAAAAAGTCGACTGGATGATGCGCCGCGGTTTTCTGACAAGCGCGCCCGCGTTCGAGGAAATCGTGCGCAAATGAACGCGCGCGGCGCGGGCCGCTTCGCGGCGGCGCTGTGTTTCGCGGCGACGGCGCAGACATGCCGCGCGCAGGCGCCGTTTTACAAAGGCAAAGATCTGCGCGTGCTGATCTCGCATCCGCCGGGCGGCGGATACGACGCCTACGCGCGGTTGTACGCGCGGCATCTCGCGCGGTTTGTGCCCGGAAATCCCAACATCATCGCGCAAAACATGCCGGGCGCCGCCGGCATCGTCATGGCGAACCACGTGTACGCGCAGGCGCCGCGCGACGGCACGGCGATCGCGCTGGGGCCCGGCTCGCTGGCGACAGCGGCGCTTTTCAACGCGCAAGGCGCGCGTTACGACGCGCGGCGTTTCACGTGGATCGGCAGCCTCAACAGCGAAGTGGGCGTCACCGTCGCGTGGAAAACGGCGCCCGTGAAAAAGGCCGCCGACCTCTTCACGACCGAGCTGATCGTCGCGGGCGCAGCCAACACCGACCAGAGCGTGCTGTTTTCAAACGCGCTCAACAAACTGCTCGGCACGAGGTTCAAGATCATCGCCGGCTACGGCG
Organism: Hyphomicrobiales bacterium; assembly: GCA_025363375.1. Classification (GTDB taxonomy): domain Bacteria; phylum Pseudomonadota; class Alphaproteobacteria; order Rhizobiales; family Beijerinckiaceae; genus Terripilifer. Next base: position 3,493 of record JANYDZ010000248.1, on the reverse strand, counting down.
GCTCAAGCGAAACCGCGCTGGCGCTGGAGCGCGGCGAAGCGCAGGGGATCGGCGCGTGGAACTATTCGTCGATCCTCGCGAACAAGCCGCAATGGCTGCGCGAGGGCTCGATCAACGTGTTGCTGCAATTGTCGTTGGAGCGCCATCCCGATTTGCCCGATGTGCCGACGGTTCTTGAACTCGGCCGCAACGACAATGAACGCGCGCTGCTGAAGCTCGTCTTCGCGCAATCGCAAATGGGCCGCGCGCTGTTCGCGCCGCCGGAAACGCCCGAGGAAGCCGCGCGGATTCAACGCGCGGCGTTCGCGTCCATGCTGAAAGACGCCGAATTCATCGCGGACGCGAAGCGCGCCCTGATCGAGATCAATCAGCCCATGGAGGCTGCGGCCATGGAGCGGTTGATCGAGGAGTTGCACCGCACGAATCCCGCGCTCGTCAAACGCGCGGCGGAGGTTCTGGGCAATTGAGGTCCCTACTCCGCCGCCCTCGCCACGCCCGCCACCGCCGGCAGGCCTAGAATCTCCCGCGCCTCGGCCGGCGTCGCCGGCTCCATGCCGAGTTCGCGGATGATGCGCACGGCGCGCGCGACCAGCATTTCGTTGGTCGCGAGTTGTCCGCGCGCGTAATAATTGTTGTCCTCGAGGCCGACGCGCACGTGGCCGCCGAGCAGGATCGCCATGGTGGTCGCGGGCAATTGCTGCGGGCCAATGGCGCTGACGCAGAAGATCGATTGCTTCGGCAGGTGATCGACCATGTTCTGCAGGATTTTCGGCGTGTAGGGATTAACGCCCTCAAAACCGACGTGGCCGCCGAGCACCATGTTGACATAGTAGGGCGGCTTGTCGAAGCCGGCCTCGATCAATTGGGTCACGTGCTGCAAAATGTGGGCGGTGGTGAAGACCTCCCATTCCGGCTTGACGTTTCTGGCGCGAAACAGCTCCGCCATTTTGCGCGAGCGCTCCGCGTCCGTCACCATCAGCATCTGTTTGCCGGCGAAACCGGTGAGGCAGGTGAAAGCGTCGAAGGTCACCATCTCCACCAAAGGCGCCTCGGCGCCTTTCAGGCGTTCCTCGAAAATCATTTCCTGCAGGCCGGGGCGCAGGTCGCGCACCATGTCGCCGTTGATTCCGCCGCCCGTGGAATTGTTGAGCACAATATCGCAACGGGCGCGGATGAGCTGGTTGATGCGCCCGTAAATCTCGGGATTGCAGGTCGCCTGATCGTCCGGGCGGCGCGCGTGCAGGGCGACGACGCTCGCGCCCTCGTTATAGGAGCGGTGGACGGATTCGGCGATCTCGTCGGGCTGCGTCGGCAGGTCGGGATTCTGCTTCTTGCCGGCCATGCCGCCGGTGGGGGCGACGGTGACGATGACTTTGTTCGAGGCCATGTTTCTCTCCTGCGTTTGCGCGTTCAAGCCGGGAAATATTTGTCGAGCCAGTCCTTCAGGATATGCACGACGCGCGGATTGCTCTCGCCCATGAGGAAGTGATCCGCGTCGGAGATCAGATGCAGTTCCGTCGGTTGTTTCGAATGTCCAAAGAGGTCGATGGACTGCTGCGTCGGCGTGACCGAATCGACGGCTGGATGCAGCAGCAGCAAGGGCCGCGGCGCGATGTCCGCGACAACGTCGTTGGCCTGAAAATCGAACATGCTCTGCGCCGTCTCCGCCGTCATCATTTGATGCGACGTTGAATTCACGTTGTTGCGCAGATGAGGAGGGATCGGCACGATGTCGTAGCGCGGCACCATCAGGGATTTGCCGGTTTCCGCGCGGTGCTTCTTGCCGGCGGCGAGCATGTCGGTGAATTTCCTCCAGGCTTCCGGCGTCGTGTGCTGGCTGCGAAATTTCTTTTCGCCGTGGCCCCAGCCGCCGGCGGAAATCGCGGCGGCCACGCGCTTGTCGACGCCGGCGGCATAGACGGTCACCGCGCCGCCGAAGCTTGAGCCCATGGAGCCAATGCGGTCGGGATTTATATTGGGATGGCCCTGCAGAAAGGTCAGCGCGTTGGAGGTGTCGCGCACCTGTTCCAGACAAATGAGATTGGCCTTCTCGCCCTCGCTGTCGCCGCACCCGCGCATGTCGAAGCGCAGCATGGCGTAGCCCCATTGCGCGAACATTTTGCAAGGCGCTTCGCAACCATGCGAGTGCTTGTTGCTGCCAAATCCATGCAGGACCATGAAGGCGGGATATTTCCTGCCGGGCGCCGCGCCCTCCGGCAAATGCAGGATGCCCTGGAGCTTGAGGCCGTCCGACATGAATGTGACCGCTTGTTCCGACATGGTGTTTCCTCGTGAATTAACGGGCGCAGTTTAGGACGCGGAGCGGTGGGAACGCCAGAGGGCGGGATGCGATTCCGCATGGGCGGCCTGGTTCGAAAGATAACCGAGCGTTTCTTTGGCGAGTAGCGGCCAAGAGAATGAAAAAGTCGGTTTTAGTTTGGAACGACCTCATGGCGTCCAACCCGCATCTTTTCGAGGACCCTGGCGCGCAGCAAAAGACGGTTTCAGGCATCGCCTGCGCGACGCATTTCGCCGTGTGGGAAAAGCAGCGGCGCGTGCCGCACAAGGCCTCGCTCGACTGGCTGCGGAACACCAGGCTGACCGGCAAAAGCACCGGCATGTTCCGGGCGGATAACGACGGCCGCATCGCGCCGCACACGGGACCATATCCGCCCGCCGCGCCAGGCGCCCGCGCGTCGCGCTGATCAGATATCGCCGCGCGCCGGAACCTTGGCGAGGGCCTCGCCGTCCATGACGACACAGCCTTCGACCAACGCCGTGCAGGCGAGCCGGCAGCGGCGGCCCTTCTCGATCAGTTCCACCACTTCGACAACGACGGTCACAATGTCTCCGATGCGCACCGGTTTGCGAAAATTCAGGCTCTGCGAAAGGTAGAGGGACCCGGCGCCCGGCAACCGCATGCCGAGCGCGCCGGAAAGCAGGCTCGCCGTGAACATGCCATGGACGATGCGCCCGCCGAACCTTGTGTTGCGAGCGAAGTCATCGCAGAGGTGGAGCGGGTTGTGATCGCCGGAGACTTCGGCGAAGGCGACCACGTCCTCGTCCAGCGCCGTTCGCCGGGATATGTCGCGCATGCCAATGGCCAGATCTTCGAAACACCAGGAATTGAGGCTGGACTGCGAATCCGATTCAGAAGGAGCCCGAGCAACGTCCGCGAACATCAAAAACCTCCACGCCTGGCGCGACAGTCCGACGCAGGGCGTGGTCCGACCGCAAGCAATTGCTTCGTCGCGGTATTAACGATCCCGAAACCTAATTCAAGTATCTCAGGATTCAGGTGAAATTTCTAATTCCTTTAGATGCGCCCAAATGCGCGGGTTCCGCCGGGCCCCGGGGAGACTTTGATGAACGACGCTACCATGCCCATCCTTGTGGTCGACGACTACAACACGATGGTTCGCATCATTCGCAATCTTCTGAAAGGCATCGGCTACGAAAATGTCGACGACGCCTCGAATGGCGAAGACGCGCT
>JANYDZ010000245.1 GCA_025363375.1 Hyphomicrobiales bacterium | reverse complement strand
CATTCGAACAGGGCGCGACGCCGGTCGGCGCAAAGTAATTTTGCCGGGCGCGCTGCGGCCTGTATCATCCCGGCTGCTTATCAACCGGGAGAAACGCATGACCGCCAGCGACAGAAAAATGACGCCGATCCGCCGCATCGTCACCGGCCACGACGACAAGGGCTCGGCGAAAGTCGTCATCGACGCCGACGCGGCGAATACGCGGCCCTCGCCGACGCCGGGCCAGTACACGACGCTGATGTGGTGCACCGATTGCATGCCCTGCGACATGCCCGTCGGCGAAAAGGCCGAAGACATGGGCGCGCGCATTCTGGGCACCTATCCGCCGGAAAACGGCACGCGCTTCATGATCGCCGAATATCCGCCGGGCAACATCGCGCGCATGCACCGCACCGAGACCGTGGATTACATCATCGTGCTCGACGGCGAGATCGACATGGAGCTCGACGAGGGCCGCATCGTGCATCTGAAGCGCGGCGACGTGATGATTCAGCGCGGCACTTATCACGCCTGGATCAACAACGGCGCGGAGACCTGCCGCATGGCTTTTGTGCTGATCGACGCCAAGCCGCTGGGAATTGGCGAGCCCGTGCCGCGCGGCGGCATCGCCGGCGACAAGCATCCGCCGAAACATTGAAGGCCAGGGGAGCGCAAGACGTTGTCCAGGCGCCGCGCAATTCGATGGATTTCCGCTCTCGCCGCCGCGCTTGCCGCGCCGCCGTCCCGCGCCCAATCGCCAGCTGAATTCTGGCGCGGCAGAAGCGTCGAACTGGTCATCGGTTATCCCCCCGGCGGCGGTTACGACATATTTGGCAGGGCGCTCGCCCAGCACATGGGCAAGCATGTTCCGGGGCAACCCAACGTCGTCGCGCGCAACATGCCGGGCGCGTCGAGCCTGAAGGCGGCGCAATATCTGGCGACGAGCGCGCCGAGGGACGGCACGGTCATCGGCCTTTTCAATTCCAATCTCATCACCACTGGCGTGACCGAACCGAAGTCGATTGGCGTCGACATGGGCGCGCTGACGTGGATCGGCAACATGGTGAGCGACACCAAGACATGCTTTTCATGGCGCGCCAGCGGGATCGTCAACGCCGAGCAATTGCGCACGCGCAATTTCATCATCGGCGGCACCTCGCGCGGTTCCGCCTATGTCTACGGCTCGCTGTTGCAGCACGCTTATGGCGAGGCGCGGGTGAAAATCGTGCTGGGCTATCCCTCCAACATCGACGCCTATCTCGCCATGGAGCGCGGCGAGGTCATGGGCATCTGCACGGGCTACGACATCGTCAAGCAATTGCGGCCCGACTGGTTCACGAACAACAGCATCGCCTTTCTCGCGCAATACGGCGAGGCGTTCGAACCGGGCCTCGAACGGGTCCCCAGAATTTACGATCTGCCGCTCAGCGAAGAGATGAAACTGGCGGCGCGGTTCTACATCAGCGCCGATCGAATCGCGCGGCCCGTCGCCGCGCCGCCCGGCGCGCCCGCCGACCGCGTCGCGGCGCTGCGCGAAGCCTTCGACAGAACGCTCGCCGACCCCGAGTTTCACGCGGCCGCCGCCAAACAACACATGGAAGTGCAGCCGATGAACGCCGCGGAACTGACGCGCGTCGTCAACGCCATCCGCGCGACGCCGCCGCGCATTGTCGAGATCGCGCGCAAACTGGCGGAATGAACGCGTCTATTTCCCGGAATTGGCGGGATCAAGCACGCGCCGCAACCGCGCGCCGACATCCGACGGGGTCGCCATGATCTGCGCGCTCAACCTGTCGAGTTCCTCGCCCTTGACGGGATTGATCTCAAGCGTCTGGCGCGCGGCGTCGCGCAGCAATTCGGCGTCCTTCATCGCCGCCTCGAAAGCCCGGCGCAGCGCGGCCAGACGTTCCGGCGGCACGCCCGGCGGCGTCAGCAGCGGGCGCCCATATTCCTGACGCGCGACGACAACGCTGAACGCCTGCCGGTCCGCAGGGTCTTTCGGCATTTCGAACAGCGGCACATCGGCGAGTTCGGGATGCGGCCTGAACCCATATTGCGCGACGATCCGCACCTTCTTTTCGGCGAACCATTGCTGATTGCGCGCCTTGGCGGTGACCAGCCCGATGCCCGCATGGCCCATGACCTCGCCGCGCTCCATGGCAAGATCGATATGCGTCGTGCCTTCGTAACCTGAAACGATCTTGAATTTCGTGCCAAGAAAAGCGTTGGCCGCAAGCGGATTGTCGACGGTGGCCGTCCCGTGGGCGACGGCGCCGACGACTGTTTCCTTTTCGAAGAGGTCCTTGATCGTGAATATGGGCGAGGCGTGCCACATCATCACCATGATGGTTTCGGGCGCGGTCGAGCCGATCCAGCCGAAGCGGGAGATTTCAAACCGCGCCGTGTCCGGGCTCAGCATCGGCGCCGTCGGCATGCCGTTGGTGACGGCGCCGATCACTGTGCCGTCGCGGGCCGCGGTGTTGTAGAGCTGGTTGGTCAGGGTCAGGCTTCCCGCGCCCGGCACGTTCTGCACGATGACGTTGGGATTGCCTGGAATATATTTGCCGATATGCGCGGCGACGAGACGCGCGGCGATGTCATAGCCCGAGCCGGGCGCCGAACCGATGCGCACCTGCACCTGCTTGCCGCGATAAAAATCGGCGACCGCGTCCTGCGCGCGCGCCGATGGCTGCGCGCAGAAAAGCGCGAGCAGCGCGGCCAGGTTTGCGTTCCGTTTCATGAAATGTCTCCCGATCCCGCGGGGATCGCTTCAGCGCGCCGCCTGCTTTTTACCGGCCGGCACCGATTTCGCCAGCCATTTTGCGATAATTGCCGCGATTTCCTTGCTGTTCTTTTCCAGCATGAGCACATGCGAATCGCCCTTGATGCCGAGTTCGGCCAGCTTGACGAAGGTCGGCTTCACGCCGGCGCGTTGCAGATATTTGACGGTGCAATGATCGTAGGGCGCGTGATAGGAGGCCTCCGATGTCAGCACCAGCGTTGGAATATCCCGCAGGTTCGGCAATTGCCGCGCTGGCTCGACCTGCTCAAAACAGCGCGCGAGGCCTTCCCCATCGGCCTTTTCCTGCTGCGTGAATTTAAGCTCCGACGCGTCCCTGACCGGCGGCGCGTAGGTCAACGGCACGTCGGTCACCCCGTAGGCAAGCGATACTTCGCCATATTTGAACCAGTCCGGCGCGCCTGTGAAATCGAGCGCCCGTACCGGCGGTCCGTTGGGCTCGATGGCGAGGATGGCTTTAATGGCGTTCGGGCGCGCGTCGGCCACCGGCCAGAGGAAGGCGCCCGCCTGCGAATGGCCCAGAATGATGGAGGGGCCGATCTTGTCGACCAGCGCCACCAGGGCGTCGCGGTTCAACTCCTGCTGTGTCCGGAAATTCTGGATCTCCACGGCCTGCGAGGCGCTTAGCGCCACGACCCAGGGATCGTTCATTTCGCCGCCGCCGGGCCAGGGCGCGTGCAGATGCGCCTGCGGCCAGAGCTTGTGCTTCTCCTGTTGGGCGTAGCGTTTCTGCACGCCCGCCGCGTCGCCCATGCGCGAGGGGCCATAGGCTTTCTCGACAATCGGCGAGCGACCGCGGCCGACCTGATCGACGATGTAGACGGCGTAACCCTGCCGCACGAAATATTGCGCCCAGCCTTCCTTGCCGTCCAGAGTGCCGGTGAAATTGGTTCCAGTGCGCAACCCGCCATGCACGAAGATGATGGGATAGGGATATTTCTTGCGGACGGGCTCCATGAACTCGACATACATGTGGCCGACCATGGTCGCGCGCCCGTCGATTTCGGTCATCCTGCCGCCAACGAAGAAAGAGCCATTGGTCGCCAGGACAAGCGGTGGTTCGGCGGAGGCGCCCGACGCAAGCACGGAGGCGAAAGCCGCGAAGGCTGTTTGCAGGGCAAGGCGCAGATGTATCATGTGTTGCTCCCGAGGACGTCATTTTGACCGCATCATACAAGCTTCGCCAAAGGGTGATAGGCCCTTGCTCCAACAGTTGGAGCCCAACACTCTGGCGCCCGACAGACTTTGGCGCCCGGCACTTTGCGCCTTCGCGCGATCGTGACATGATCGACGCGCTCGCGAGCGGTGTAGGGAGGATTGACGATGTCGGGAAAAATCTTTGGCGCAGCCGTGGCTGCTTCACTTGGAATGGTTTTGTCGTTCTGCGCCGCCGCTACCCTCGTCCGCGCGCAGGACTACAAAGCGGTGCTGGCCGCGCCCGACCGCGCCGCGGCCGATGTCGAGAACGACAAGAAGCGCGACGCGATCAAGTTGCTGGAGTTTACGGGCCCGAAGACAGGCTGGCGGGTGCTCGATATGGGCGCCGGCGGGGGCTACAGCACCGAACTTATGGCGCGGGCCGTCGGGCCTACTGGCAAGGTCTATGGCCAGAACGAAAAGGAATCCGAACGCTTTCAGGCGCGGATGAAAGGCCCGGGCGCCGCCAACATCGCCTCACTGGCCCGGCCATTCGACGATCCGCTTCCCGCCGATGTGAAAGACCTCGATCTCATCACCTTCTTTTTCTA
>JANYDZ010000242.1 GCA_025363375.1 Hyphomicrobiales bacterium | reverse complement strand
GCCCAACACTTTGCTGACGCCGCATCTGGGCTATGTCATGGCCGAGAATTATCAGGTGAGTTTCACCGAGGCCGTTGAAAATATCGAGGCCTGGCTCGACGGCGCGCCCAAACGCGTCATCGAGCCGGGCGCGCCGGCGGGACATTAGACATGGATGATGCGAGCGAAGGCCCCAGACAACTTTCAACCGACGCCCGCGCGGTCATGGAGGCGCTCAACGCCGACGCGGCGCATTTGTCCATCTGGTTGCGCACCCAGGCCAATGCGCCGGCGCAACGCCCTTGGTTTCACGACACGGGCCTGGACGCCGCCGGGCACATCGCGCCGGGGCGCGTTGGCGCGGGGCAGATGAAGGCGGTCCCGCATCACTGGAAATGGAGGGAAATATATCCCTATCTGGAAAAGATCGGCCGCATCGCCAGCGAAGCCGACGTGCCGCCGGTGGAATTCGCCGACCGCCAGCAGTTCCTGCTGACCAATCCCGGCCTCGGCGGGCGACTGCAAGTGGCGGCGGCCATTCGCTGCGCGGTGTCGATCTACAATCCCGGCGATCTCGCCAGGGCGCATCTGCATTCGCCCAACGCCAGCCGCACCATCCTGTCCGCGAATGGCGGTTACACCAATGTGGAGGGCGAGCGTTGCGAGGCGGCGCGGGGGGATTTGATCCTCACGCCAAACGGCACATGGCACGATCACGGCAATGACGGGACCACGCCGGTCGTGTGGATCGATACGCTCGACTGGCCGCTGATGGAGTTTCTCGACATCATCTGGCTCGACGAGGAATTTCCAGGCAAGACCGGCAATGCGCGCGTGCAGGCGACGCAAAAGCCGCCGGGCTATTCGCAGTCGCTTTATGGCCGTGGAGGGCTCCGCCCCTCGTTCATGAGCCACCAGCGGGGCATCGGACTGAATGTCGGTCCGGTGTTTCAATATCGCGGCGTCGATGTGCGCGCGGCGCTGGCAGCGATGCGCGGGGAGACGGGCGATCCCTATGAGGGAATTACCCTCGACTTTGTGAACCCTGCGACAGGCGGACCGGTGTTCCCGACGTTGAACTACGGCGCGCAGTTGATCCGCGCGGGCGAGGAAACCGCGCTGAAGCGCGAGACCTCCAGCATTGTGTGCGTGTGCATGGAAGGATGCGGCCAGACGGAAGTCGCGGGCCGCGTGTTCGACTGGGAAGAGAACGACATTTTCGTCGTGCCGAACTTCCTGTGGCGCCGGCATGTGAACCGCGGCGCGAAGGACGCGGTGCTCTACACCATGACCGACGCGCCGCTGCTGGAAAAGATCGGGCAGTACCGCGCGCAGGGGACGAGCGGCGGCAAGGTTGTGACCATCGGCCCGTGACCCGGAACTGAAAGACCGCCTCCCGGCGGTCCCTCAAACGACGTTCCTCGCCGACAATCAGCCTGTAGCCCAGGCGGCATTTTTGCTTTTACGATAGCCGGCCAGTCCAATCCCGGCAAAGCCGAGCACCATCATGAGCCACGTCGAAGCCTCGGGAATGGAGCCGACCGCGCTGAGCTCCTGATCGCTGTTGAACTGGGCGAACGCCACATTGCTCGCTCCAAATGCATAATACTGGTAGGCCGCGCCGAAGTTGAAATCCGCGATGTAGCCGACGATACCGGCCGGGCCCGACCCCGGTGTGATCACATTGTTGACGCGGTAGGGAGCGGTTCCCGTGAATGTTCCAAGCGTGAAAGGTTCGCCGGAGCCGGCAACCGTCTGCACATTAAACAATTGCGTCCATGTCGTTTTGTTGTTGCTGCCCGCGATTGTATATTGATAACCGTCATATTGGGCGCCAAGGTGATCCATATTGGGAAACACGCGAATTCTCGCAGTAGGACCCGCAAACGAAGCCAGAATCCAGTTGTTGCTTGTGGTCAACCCGGTAATGGCGCCACCGCTGTAAACACGAAAACCTGAATTCAGCGTCGCATTTGTTGGAGTGTAGGTTGAAGGGCCTATATCTCCCGCAAAATAATTGCTCAAGGTCGCGTAGCTCGACGAATAAAAAGCCGAAAGACTTGGGTTTGAGGTGTAAACTGTTGTCGCTTGGGCCGCGCCTGAAATCAGCAACAGCGCAGCGCCGCCGGCCAGAGTGAGAGCAGATTTTCGCATTGGGAACCCCCTACGCATGACAATCGCATTCTCTAGATTAACCAAAAATAAATTTCTGTCAATATTCATTTTTTTGTTTTGTCAAAATTCCCTGTTTGGCGATGCAAGCGGTCCTGACGGCACGCGTATGATTCCGCGCGCCCCTGTCCCAACCGGAGTTTTGAACAATCAGGGTTCCGCCGCGCTGCGGATCGTCGACGTTCTCGAGATGTCGATGCCGCCCGAGGTCATCCGCCGTCCCGCTATTCGTGCGCGGCGATCACTGTCGCGAGAATTTCGGCGGCGACTTCGTCGGGGCGCTCGAGCGGCGTCAGATGCCGCGCCTTCGGCAGCAATGTGTAGGTGGAATGCGCAATCGCCGCGTGCATGTCTTCAGCCATGGCGGGCGGCGTCGCGTAATCCTCCTCGCCGACCAAGATGCGCACGGGCATTTTGAAATGCGGCAGGCTCCTGCGCTGGTCGAACTCGCCGAGCATGCGGCAGGTGGCGGCGTAGGCTTCCACGTCGTTGGCCAGAAACGTATCGACGCAGGCTTTCACCACGTCCGGGTTCTGCGCCCTGAATTCGTCGCCGAACCAGCGCGTCAATTGAAAATCGATGAGCGAGGCAAGGCCCTTGGTTCTGGCGGCGTTGGCGCGGTCGGCCCAGGCTTTTTCCGCGTCCTTGCCGTACCAGGCCGTGGTGTCGATGAGGGCCAGGCCGGCAACGCGTTCGGTGTGGCGCGCCGCATAGGTCAGCGCGATGGAGCCGCCCATGGAGGAGCCCGCGACAACATGGGCCGGCCATTTCAGGTGTTGCGTGAGCGCCGCAAGATCGTCGGCGAAGGCGCTGGTGAAATAGGGTCCTTTGGGCTTGCCGGAAGCGCCATGGCCGCGGCAGTCCAGCGCGACGGCGCAGACGCCGCCCTTGACAAGGCGCTCGGCGACGGGGCGCCAGTAGGTATGGTCCATAGCCAGCGAATGGATCAGCGCCACGCGCAGGGGCGACGAGGTGTCGCCGTGCAGCTCGTAGACGATTTCGGTGTGGTCTTTCGTCTCAATACTCGACAGTCTGGCCATGGGCGTTTTCCCGGTTCCGGCGTCCGCCGGCTGATACGCGATCAATGTCACAGGGGACGGAAGCGGGCAAGACGGGGGATTTCGCTCAACGTTCGCCTCGACGGGGAACGAGCACGAAAATCGCGCAGGCGCGCTGGTGGCGCAGTTCGACGACAATGATGTCCGATCCGTCCCAATCCTTGTCGAAAAACGCGTCGCAACCCGAATGCTCCACATGATCGCGAAGCGCTTTTTCGACGGCGCTTTTAACTTCCACGATGTTCGGCGTTGGATAGTCTCCAACTCCGCCATGCGAGGCCCCCGGCAGACAGGTCCAACTGGCATATGCCCGCTTCGCGCCCATTTGCTTTGCGGCGGGTCCTGCTTCCTTGCAGCCCACGCCGACTTGCCATAGGCAGGGGCGACACTGGAGCGCTAACCTCCGGGTCCGCCCTTCTTGCGCCATCGCAAGGGCGGATCGGGATGTCCGCGCCCGCCCCCCTTCACGAGGCACCCATGGACGCCCAGACCCGGCAGGCGCCGCTCGATTTTCACGAACAGATACGGCGGCTCGAAGAGCGCGGTCTGCTCGTGCGGATCACGCGGCCCATTTGCAAGGACACCGAGCTGCATCCGCTGATGCGCTGGCAATTCACCGGCGGCCTGCCCGACAGCGCGCGGCGCGCCTTCATGTTCACCAATGTGCACGGCGTCGACGGCAGAAAATACGACATGCCCGTGGTGGTCGGCGCGCTCGCCGCCAACGCCGAGATTTACGCGACCGGCATGGGCGTGCCCGTGGAGGAGATCGGCGACGTGTGGACCCACGGCATCGAGCATCCCGTCGCCCCCGTAATGGTGACAAACCCCGCCTGTCAGGAAGTGGTCGTCGCCGGGGACGATTTGCGCACGCCCGGCAAGGGCCTCGATTCCCTGCCCGTGCCGATCTCGACGCCTGGCTTTGACGCCGCGCCCTATCTGACGGCGACGCTCTGCGTGACGAAAGACCCGGAAAGCGGCATTCGCAACATGGGCACCTATCGCGCCGGATTGAAGGCGCTCGACCGCCTCGGCGTGCGCATGGCGAGCAGGCTTTCAGGAGCAGGTGGATATCAGCACTGGCTGAAGTACAAGGAGCGCGGCGAAAAAATGCCCTGCGCGATTGTCGTGGGCTGCTCGCCCATCGTCATGTTCACGGGACCGCAAAAGCTGCGCATCGACGAAGACGAGATGGCGGTGGCTGGCGGGCTGGCGGGCCGGCCCATTCGCATGTGCAAGGCGCTCACCGTGGATCTCGACATTCCCGCCGACGCGGAGATCGTTATCGAAGGCCTTATCGATACGGACGCTCTCGAGCCCGAAGGCCCGTTCGGCGAAAGCCACGGGCATGTGGCGCTGGAAGGCTTCAACATGTCCATGCACGTCACCGCCATTACGCGGCGGCGCGACGCGGTTTTCGTTTCCATCGTCAGCCAGGTGACGCCAAGCGAATCGAGCGTGATGAAAAAAGTGGCGTATGAGCCGCTGTTTCTCAACCACCTGAAAAAGGAGCTCAACGTCAAGGGCATTTCCCGCGTTGTCATGCACGAACCGCTGTCGAACCTGCGCCCTGTGATCTTCCTCGTGTTCAAACAGGGCGCGCTTAAGACCGAGGTCTGGCGCGGCTTGCAGGGTGCCTCCAGTCTGCAGGCGCAGTGCGGCAAGATTTGCGTCGCCGTGTCGGACGACGTCGATCCCAACAACACCGATGGCGTGTTCTGGTCGATGGCCTATCGCTCGAACCCGATCGAGGATGTGCTGACGCTGCCCCATCGCGCCGGCGGCCATGGCCCCAAAGGCGGCTCGAATTCCACGCTGCTCATTGACGCGACCGCGAAAAACCCGATGCCGCCGCTGGCGCTGCCGACAAAGCCCTACATGGAGCGCGCCAGGCAAATCTGGGAAGAACTGCAATTTCCCCCCCTCACGCCGCAGGCGCCGTGGCATGGCTACGAACTCGGCGACTGGGCGCAGCTCTGGCAGACTTTTGCCGACAACGCGGTCGCGGGAAGATGGCTCGAAAACGGCGCGCACACCTGGCCGCGCAGGAAGCCAGACCTCATTCCCGAGACGCCGGTGCGCAAGGTCGAGACGGTGAAATGATATTGGTTCTGCATCCAGATTTGCAAAATGACGCCCGCTTCACGGCGCGCTCGGTAAAACCGATGAACCCTCCATGAAACCCATTGCAGCCGCTCTCCTAAAAGCCATCGGCAAACCCATTCGCCGCAACGAGGACCTGCGCCTGATCACCGGCAAGGGACAGTTCACGGACGACTTTCGTTTCGAAGGCCAGACCTACGCGGCAATCGTGCGCTCGCCGCATCCACACGCGCGCATCAGGGGCGTCGATAAATCCGCGGCGCTCGCCATGCCCGGCGTGCTCGGCGTGTTCGACGGGTTTGACGTGCTGCGGGACGGACTCAATCCCGTGCCGCACGATCCCCTGCCGAAAACCAAATTCGACATGAAGCTGCACGCGCCCGGCAACCAGGGCGCCGTGTTCATCGGCCCGCACATGTTGCTGCCCGCCGACAAGGCGCGGCACGTGGGCGAAGCCGTCGCCATGGCCGTCGCGGAAACGCAGGCGCAGGCGAACGACGCGGCGGAAGCGGTGGAGGTCGATTACGAGCCCCTGCCCTTCGTGACGGATTCGCGGCAGGCCGCGCAAGAAGGCGCGCCCATTGTTTGGGACGAAATGACGCAGAACATCTGCGTCGAGACATTCTTCGGCGACCAGGCGGCGACGGACGCCGCCTTCGCGAAGGCGGATCACGTCGTCGAATATGAATTCCACATTGACCGCGTCACCGGCGTGCCGCTGGAGCCGCGTTCGGCCGTCGCCAACTACGATTCGGCCACGGGACGCACCACGCTGCACGCCGGCAGCGGCGGCGCGGTGCGCCAGAAGGCCGAGCTTGCGCATGTCCTGAACATGCTGCAAAAAGATTTGCGCGTGATTTCCATCGATGTCGGCGGCAATTTCGGCACGCGCAACCGCGTCTATGTGGAATTCGGCCTCGTCGCCTGGGCCTCGCGCAAGCTCGCTCGCCCCGTGAAGTTCACCGCCACGCGCTCGGAGGCTTTCCTGAGCGATTATCAGGGCCGCGATCTCGTCAGCAAGGTGTCGCTGGCGCTCGACAAAAGCGGGCGATTTCTTGGCATGCGCGCCGACAATCTCAGCAACGTCGGCTCGCGCGCGGTCTCGTTCTCGCCGCTCGGCAAGGGCTCTGGGCTGATTCCCGGTTCCTACGACATCCCCGCCGTGACTTTGCGCGCGCGCGCGGTGTTCACGCACACGACGCCGACCCAGGCCTATCGCAGCTCCGGACGCCCCGAAGT
>JANYDZ010000236.1 GCA_025363375.1 Hyphomicrobiales bacterium | reverse complement strand
GTTCATGATTTCGCAGATGACGCCGGAGGGATCGAGGCCGGCGAGGCGCGACACGTCGACGGCGGCTTCCGTATGGCCGGCGCGAACCATGACGCCGCCGTCCTGCGCGATCAGCGGGAAGACGTGTCCCGGCGAGACGATGTCGGCGGGGCCGCGATTGCCGCCGATGGCCACCGCGATCGTATGGGCGCGGTCGGCGGCGGAAATGCCGGTGGTGACGCCTTCGGCCGCTTCGATCGAGACGGTGAAGGCGGTCTGGTGCTGGGCCTGATTTTTCCGCGTCATTAGCTGCAGGCCGAGATGGTCGGCGCGCGCCCTGGTGATGGAAAGGCAAATCAGGCCGCGCCCGTGCTTGGCCATGAAATTGATGGCGGCGGCGTCGGCCTTGACGGCGGGCATGACCAGGTCGCCCTCGTTCTCGCGGCCTTCGTCATCGACGAGAATGAACATCCGCCCCTGCCGGGCATCCTCGATCACGTCCTCGATCGAAGACAGAAAGCTGGCGGTTGCTGGCGACATATAAAAAGCATCCCGGGCCGCGATGCTGGCGGCGTTGGCGGGCGGCGAAAGGGCCCCGCGCGTGAGCGGACTTTTGCAATGTTCACGGGCGCGGGGTCAAGGGGCCGCGCGTCGCGCCAGCCGCTTGACGCAAAAAAGGCGAAAGTTGGAAACCGACTCCTGACCGATCAGCGACTTTCGCCTGAATTTAACTTGCCGGGACTACGCTCCGGACAAAAGCGGGCGAAATTCAAGAACGGCCCGCCATGCTCAATCCCGCCGGCAAACAAAATTCGCCGCTTCGTTGGTGTCTCCGGCGCCCTTGTATTTCGCCATTTGCGGATAGGGGCACAGGGGCCGCGAGAGTCTGGAATCCGCTTTGGTGGCGATCACCTGCTCGGGCGCAACGCCCTTTTCGGCCCAGTTCTCCATGGCGGCGAGCATGTCGAACCTGTCAGGTCCCGCGCCGCCGCGGCAATGCAGCACACCTGGGGCGAGAAACAGACGGGCGCGCGCGCTCGTGTCGCCCGCCTTGTCGGCGCCCGCGCCGGTCGCCTGCGCCACCTGCTCCAGATAAGCGATCGTGGAGAGCGCGCTGGGGCCCGGGTCGTTAAAGCCGTGCCAGAGGATCAGCTTGCCGCCGCGCGAAAAATAGCGCGAAAGATCGGCGTTCTGCTGAATGACTTCCCTGCCGGCGAAGCTCGCCTCGATTTCGCCGACGCCCGTTGCCGGATCAAAGCTCATGAGATCGTATTTCGGATCGGCCTTGACAAGGTGGGAGACGAAAGGCGCGCCAAGCACGGCGTTGCGGCCGAGCGGCAGCTCTTTTGTCCCAATGGAGCGATCGACCCAGTCGGCTTCGCCGCCCGGCATCAGCGGCATGGCGAGCCATTTGCCGTCGGCGCTTTTCAGGCCGGAATAGACCTTCTTGACGGTTTCAACCTGCGTCGGCGTCAGGCATTGCGGACCCGCCGTCTCGCCCGCCCTGCATTGCAGTTCCACAGGCTCCCATTTGCACTGGCGGGGATCGGCGAGGATGCCGTCGGCGACGCCGTCCTTCGCGTCGCAGGCCGCCATCACCGCCTTGTTGATCAGCGGCACGTGTTCGGGCGCGAGATTGCCGCCGGGTTTCGAATGGAAGGCCTGCACGCGGAAAAGGGCGTTGGAATAGACCAGCGCGTTGTAGACGGGAGCACCGGCGATCACACCGTCGTAATCGTCGGGATAGCGCTGCATTTCCGCGAGGCCCTGCCGCCCGCCGGTGGAACAACCCTCGAAATAGGCTTTGCCGACCGAACGGCCATAGAGTTCCCTGGCGAGTTGCTTGCCGACCGTCGTCATCAGATGGGTGGCGCGATGGCCAAAATCGATGATTGCGTCTTCATTGAGCGTGCCCGGCGTCTCCAGCGCGAAAGCGGGGTCGAGGCCGTTGGCGCTTGGGTGTCCCATATCCGTTCCGCCCGTGGCGTAGCCGCGCGACAGCGCCGTCGATACGCCCTGCAAGGCGACATTGCCCGCAAAGCCGCCGCCGCCGACGCCGTAGAACTTGCCGTTCCAGTCGGTCGGCAGGCGATAGACGACGCCGATGCTGGATTTGCGGTTGGGCGAGATCGTCGCCTGCACTTCGCAAAAGGCGGGAAGGCCGGCGGCGGGATTGGCGGGAATATCCTTTGAGGATTTGATCCGCGTTTGCGGCAGGGTCGCTTCGGCGGCGAGACTCTCGCAGGTGACAAACTCGCCCGCCGACGCCGGAGACGCCGCGAGGGCCACAACGAGCGCGAGCCGAGAGATATGGCGTCTTTGATGAACGAGCATTCGGGCCTCCCGTGATTTGCCGGGACCATGGGATGGCGCCGCGGGGTGGTCAAGGGGGACGCGCCTTGGGCGGACGCGCCTTGTTGACGCAACCTTGACCCGGTACGTAAAGCAACGTTGGAAAAAGGCGCCAGGCGCGCTGGAGGCGATATGACCCGTTTCGTTTTGCGCACTTTTACAGCCGGCATATTCAGGCTTGCGGCTTGCGCGCCTCTGTACGCCCACGCGGACCCCATCGAGGACTTCTACCGCAACAAGACCATCGATCTGGTCATCGGCTATACGCCCGGCGGCACCTATGATCTTTACGCGCGGCTCGTCGGGCGGTTTCTCGGCGATTTCATTCCCGGAAAACCCAGGGTCGTGGTGCGCAACATGCCCGGCGGCGGCAGCCGCGTGGCCTCGGGGTGGGTCTATGGCGTGGGGCCGAAGGACGGCACGGTCATCGCGACAGCCGACCAGTCGCTCGCCATCGAGCAGGCCATGGGCGACAAGGGCGTCGCCTTCGACGTGAACAAATTTCACTACATCGGCAATCCCAACGCCGACAACAACACCCTCGCCGTGATGGCTTCCAGCGGCGTGAAAACCATCGAGGACGCCAAGCAGCGCGAAGTGCCGGTCGGCGCCACCGGCGGCAGCACGTCCTCGCAATATCCCAAGGCGATGAACGCGCTGATCGGCACGAAGTTCAAGATCATCATGGGCTATCCCGGCGGCAACGACATCAACCTCGCCATGGAACGCGGCGAAGTCATGGGGCGCGGCTCCAACGCATGGGGCGCGTGGAAATCGACGCGGCCGCAATGGCTGGCCGAAAAGAAGATCAACGTGCTCGTGCAGATGGGACTTTCCAAGGCGCCCGATTTGCCGGACACGCCGCTGATGATGGATCTGGCGAAGAACGACGAGGACCGACAAGTGCTGAAGTTGTTGTCCGCGCCGACGACCATAGGGCGGCCCTTGTTTGTGTCGCCCGCCGTGCCGCGCGAGCGCGTGCAGGCGCTGCGCGAGGCTTTCGGGCGCATGATCACGGACAAAGGTTTCCTCGACGCCGCGGCGAAGGAAACTTTCGACATCAATCCGGTTTCAGGCGAAGAGATGCAGAAAATCGTCGGCGAGATTTCCACCGCTCCGAAAATCGTCGCCGATCGCCTGACGCAGATTATCGGCGGCATCGAGCAGAATTTGCGCTGAAAAATTCCGCGCCGTTTTCGGCGAAGCGGCAAGGCGCGGGCCATCGCGCGCGGCGGGCGTTGAAACAGGAAGAGTCCTGGTTTCTTTCGGACGCGGGGGAACCGGCGCTTCCCGCCCGCGCTGTCCTGGCCTATGCTGACGCTTCTGTGGAGGAGCGGGACATGCGCACCATTCATTATGCAATCGTTCTGTCGCTATCGGCGGCTCCGGCGCTCGCCGCAGACGTCGCGGGGGTCTGGCTGCGCGACAACGGCCATTCGCGCGTGCGCATGGCGCCCTGCGGCGACATGGTGTGCGGCACGATTGTCTGGCTGAAGGACGGCGATACGCCCTCCAGGGTCGGCCAGCGGGTTTTCTACAATATGAAGGAAAGCGGCGCGAACAGCTGGAGCGGCAACGCCTTCAATCCCGAAGACGGCAAAACCTATTCGGGCAAGATGTCGCTGTCGGGCAATACTCTGACGACCAGCGGCTGCGTGCTGGGCGGATTGATCTGCCGCAGCGTCGGCTGGTCGCGCGTCAATTAAATCGAGCCCTTCCTAAAGCGGCGCGTCCGGATTGATCAAGGTGCGCCACATATGCGCCACCGGCGAATTGTCGTAGCCGAGGCCTTCCTTCGGCTGTCTGAAGTGGCGGCCGATGATCTCGTGGAAGTCGTCGATGTCGATCTTGATCTTCGGGTTGAACGTGTAGAGGTCGTTCATGGTGACGAGGCGCGCCTCCATGTACCAGGGATGATTGCGCGTATAGTCGTATGCCGCCTGGATATAGGGCGGCGGCGCATAGTCGAAGCCGAAGGCTTCAAGATAACGCGTGGGATATTCGTAGCCGCTTTCGGGATCGGCGTAAAAGCGCAAGGCCTGATGCTGGCGCACCGCGAAGACGACCTTTTCCGACACGTAGGGCTCGATGAGCTGCGCGCCCCAATAGCCGTGGTCGGACTTCATGAGAACGCCGCCGATGTCGTGCAGCAGGCAGGCGAGCACCGTCTCCTCGGGCGCGCCGCGGCGCCTGGCGAGCGCGGCGCTTTGCAGCAGATGGGCTGAGGACGAGCCGATGCGCAGGGCAAAGAAATCCAGCAAAGTCGGCGCCGACGGCATTTTCGGGAGGCGCTTGACCTTGCCCTCGGGCACGCCGGGCTTGACGACTTCGCTGTAGTTCGAATGGCGGAAAATGGAGCCCGCGCCACGCCGGTAGCCGCGTTGGTCGATGCGCGCGTCGAGCTCGGCGACAGACGGAAATTTCCGCATGTCGCGCACTTCGGCGGAGGCGGCGTCGAGCCTGGCGATGTCGAAATCCTCAAGAGCGTCGGCGCGCTCCTCATGGGTCATGTTCGCGACTTTCCCGGCTCCGCCGAGGGCGTAGATCAGGTCTTTAGCTTCGCTGGTTTCAATGGCCATAACGGATCTCCCTGAAGTTCAGGATAAGCCGGGGCGGAAAAAAGCGCCAGACCTTGCCGGGCGACACCGCTCAGGGATACAGCCGCTCCACACCCCAGTCATCGCCCGGCTTCTCCCGCCGGTACACGATCCGTTCGTGCAGGCGGAACGGCTTGTCGGTCCAGAACTCGATTTGCAGGGGCATGATGCGGTAGCCTATCCAGTGGGGCGGGCGGGGCACTTCCCCGATGGGATATTTCAGCGCCACGCGGGCAACCGCCTTCTCCAGGGAAAACCGGTCCTCCATGGCCTCGCTCTGCTGGCTGGCCCAGGCCCCGATGCGGCTGTCGCGCGGGCGGCTGGCGTAATAGGCGTCGGATTCCGCCGTGGTCACCTCTTCGACAGGCCCGCGCAGGCGCACCTGGCGGCGCAGCGACTTCCAGTGGAAATTGGCGGCGGCTTTCCAGCTGGCGTCGAGCTCGCGGCCCTTGGCGCTGTTGCGGTTGGTGTAGAAGACAAAACCGCGCCGGTCCCATTCCTTCATCAGGACCATGCGGATATCAGGCATGCCCTGCGCGTCCACCGTGGCGAGCGCCATGGCGGTGGGATCGTTAACCTCGTTTTTAACCGCTTGCGCGAGAAGCGCCTCGAAACGGCCAAAAGGCTCCATCTCCGGCGCAACCTTACCGTCCTTTAACTCTTCCACCTTAACCGTCTCCGTCTGGGCCGCATTTTCGGCCCGCGTGGCGTCCATGTATCCATTTCAAAGATCACATTACAGGCCTCGTCCATCGCGGACCAGCGCCAGTCGAACCAGCCTCTGCCTCGCCCTTTCTGGCGCGCTGGCGGCCGGCGGTTGCTCCACCTCGATTCCCCTGCCCTCGATGGTCTCGAACGACGACGTGACCGGCTCCATCGACAGGCCGACGCCTTCGCTCGCGGCCATTCTCGAGCCCGATGACTGGCGCCGCGCCCATGCGGCGCTCGGCGTCGCGCTCGACCCGCAGGGCAATGGGGCGCTGGTCAATTGGGACAATCCGCTCTCGGGCTCGCGCGGCGCCTTCACGCCCGTCGGCGCAGCCTACCCGTCCGAAGACAGGATCTGCCGCGCATTCCTGACGGAAATCGGCGGCAAGGCGGCGGCGCGCCAGATGCAGGGCGTCGGCTGCCGCGACAAGAGCGGCGAATGGAGCGTCAACGACCTCAAACCGTGGAAGAAGGTTTGACCCAAGGCGACGCGGACAAACAAGTGAACCGCGAGCGCCCGTTTTTCTTGATCCTGACAACAAGACACGCGGCTTTGGGCGGCGTTGCTTCCCCTGGAGGGGAAAGAGGGCTTTCGCGCGCCTGGATTCGTCGCAGGAAAAACGCAGCGCTTGTTTACCGGCGTCGCCTAATAGGATTTGGGCAATCCCAGCACGCCGTGGCCGATATAGGCGAGCACGAGATTGGTCGAGATCGGCGCGATGCGCTGCACGCGCGCGGCGCGCCATTTGCGCTCCACGTCGTACTCGCGCGCGAAACCGAAACCGCCATGCGTCTGCATGCAGGCTTCCGCCGCGTTCCACGCGGCTTCCGAGGATTGCAGACGCGCAAGATTCGCCTCCTCGCCGCAATTGCGGCCCGCCTGAAACAAGGCCGCGCCGGCGCGCACCATGAGATCGGCGGCGCGGTACTCCGAATAGGCCCGAGCCAGCGGAAACTGGATGCCCTGGTTCTGGCCGATGGGGCGCTTGAAGACGACGCGCTCTTTGGCGTAGGCGACGGCCTTGTCGATGAAAAAGCGCGCGTCGCCGACGGATTCATGGGCAACCAGAATGCGCTCGGAATTCATGCCGTCGAGGATGTAGCGAAAGCCCTTGCCTTCCTCGCCGACGAGGTTCTCGGCCGGCACGCGCAGATTGTCGTAGAAGATTTCAGTCGTGTTGTGATTGACCATCATTTCAATGGGGCGGATGGTCATGCCCTTGCCGACGCTGTCCTTGATGTTGACGAGCAGGATCGACAGGCCGTCGGTGCGGCGCTTGACCTTGTCGAGCGGCGTGGTGCGCACGAGCAGGGTCATGAGATCGGAATGCAACGCGCGCGAGGTCCAGATTTTCTGGCCGTTGACGATGTAATGATCGCCGTCGCGCGCGGCGGTCGTTTTCAGCTCCAGCGTGTTCGAGCCCGTCGTCGGTTCGCTGACGCCAAAGGATTGAAAGCGGATGTCGCCCGTCGCGATGCCCGGCAGATATTTCTGTTTCTGCGCGGCGTTGCCGTGCCGCACCAGCATGTGCATCATGTACATCTGCGCGTGACAGGTGGCGCCTTCGCAGCCGCTGGCGTGAATTTCTTCAAGTATCACGCCGCCGACGCGCAGCGGCAGGCCGGAGCCGCCGAACGCCTCGGGGATCAACGCCGAGAGAAAGCCGGCGTCGGTCAGTTCCTTGACGAACCCGCTCGCATAGCCGCCGGTGTCCTCGAGGTTGCGCCAGTAGGCGCCGGGATATTTCACGCAGATGGCGCGCACGGCGTCGCGAATTTCGGGATGGTCGCGGCCGAGCGGCACGTGGGCCAGCGCGTCGTCGGATGCGAGGGGTTCGGCGGTCATGCGGGGCTCCGATTGCAAATCGCGCGCAATGTCGCCGCGCGCCGGGCAATTTGCAACCGCGCGCGGGGCGGCTAGGATCGCGGGCGCGGTCAAGGAGACATGCGAGGAGATCCGGACGTGAACAATCCCGCAAAGCCGCGCGTTTACGCGCCCGATGAAATCGCGGCGAAACTCGCCGCGGAATTGCCGCGCTGGCGATATGAACACGGCTTCATCAAGCGCGTCTACAAAACCCACGGCTGGAAGGGCACGCTGATGGCGGTGAACGCCATCGGTCATCTCGCCGAGGCCGCCTGGCATCATCCCGACTTGTCGGTGTCTTATCCATCCGTGGAAGTGCGGCTGCAAACGCACGAGGCGGGCGGCGTCACGGACCGGGACTTTGCGCTGGCGCGCAAGATCGAGGATATCGTGCTCTGGCGCCCCGGGCGCGAGGGCGGCGCGCTGGAAGGCCCGCCGGAGAGCGACGCGCGTTTCGCCTACATCAAATACGACGAATAGGAACGCGAACATGCGCGCGAGAAAACGGATCGGCCTGATTGTTCCCGTCGCCGGCGACAAGGTTCCCGACGAATGCGCGCAGATGTATCCCGACATCGACTTCGTCGCCAAAAGCCTCGGCCTGCAAACCATGACGCAGGAAGGCTTCGACAAGGTCGTCGACGGCGTCGGCGAAGCGGCGCGCGATCTGGCGGCGCGGGATATCGACGCGATCACGCTGATCGGGACATCGCTCAGTTTCTATCGCGGCGCCGCGTTCAACGACGAGCTCGTGCAATCCATCCGCGATGCGACGGGACTGCCGTGCGCTTCCATGAGCACGGCGATTCTCGAAGGGCTGCGCGCGGTGGGCGGCGCAAGGCTCGCGGTGGCCACCGCCTATATCGACGACATCAACGAGCGCCTGCGCCGCTTTTTGCAACACGCGGGATTTGAAGTCTGCTCGCTGCGGGGCCTGTCGATCTCGACCTCGGGCATCGCCTGGAAGGTCGGCGACGACGAATTGATCGATCTGGGCAAACAAGCTGCGGCGCAGGCGCCGGGCGCCGACGCCCTGCTCGTCTCCTGCGGCGGATTGCGCACGCTCGGGGTGACGGTTCCGCTGGAAGCCGCGACGGGCCTGCCGGTGGTCTCGTCCATGCCCGCGGCCCTGTGGGCGGCCGCTCAGCTTGTCGGCCACGACGGAAGCGCGCCGGGCTACGGACGGCTTTTGGCGAGCGGCGCGCGCGCAACGCGTTGAGCTTTACGCATAATTTACCATGCAAGCGCAGGCTGACGGCGTTCAATCAGTCAAGCCGTGTCCGCGTTCACTCCATGAAGGCGCGTACGGCGAGCGCAACCCTGCCTGCGTCCGGCGGATTGAACGCAACAGCGTCGCGCGCGGTCACGCCGCAACGGCGCTGCCATGAGTGTCTCCTTGCGACTGGTGATCGGTTATGTCGTCGAATTCAATGTTTTTCTCGTCCGCAACGTCGCGGTTCCGCCTGCTGGTGGCGACCGCCTTTCTGTCGATCCTCGCAATGGCCTTTTTCGCGACGCATTTTCTCGACGCGAAGCGCGCGCGCAACGAGGAGGCGGCCGCGGCGGCGACATTGTCCAAACTCCACATAGAAGGCGTTAAATCGGCCCAGGCGGAAACACGCGCCCGCATCGGCGGCGAAGCGGAGCCCAACCGCGCCGCCGCGCTCCCCGTGTACGATCCGCAGGCCGAGTTCGCGCATACCGCGCTCAAGACGATCAAAGTCAAAACGATCGCGATCCGCCCGATCGAAGAAGCGTCCGAAAGCCTGGATTCGCGGGCCGCCGAACAACAGGCGACAAGGATGCGGCTGGAACTGGCCGGCGCGAAAGCGCCGCAGGACGCGGGCATGGACCCGGCCCGCGCCGTCGTCGCCGCGCAGCCTCCGGTTCAGGCCGCCGCCGTCGATTCGATCGTCACCGGTTCAATCCGCACCGAGGCGCCCGCCGCTGCGTTGGCGCGCCTGCCCGCGCCGCCTGTCGCGGCGAACGGCGCGTTTTCCGTCCAGCTCGCGGCCGCGCCAAGCGAAGACGAAGCGCGCAACGTCGCGCAAACCTTGCAATCGCAGTTCCCCGACGATCTTGGCCGGCGCGGACTGGTCGTGTTGCTCGCCACCGTCAAGGACCGGACGGTCTACCGCGTGCGCGTCGCCGAATTATCGCGCGAGCAGGCGAACGAATTGTGCGGCAAATTGCGCAGCCAGCGCGCCGCCTGTTTCGTCGCGCGCGATTGAGCCGCGCTAGTTGCGCGCCAGAAACTCCGCCGCGCCAAACAAGGCCTTGAACGGCAGGTTGCGCGCGGCGAAGGCCTCGACCGCGCCCTCCTGACGATCAACCAGCGAAATCACCAGAACGATTTGCGCGCCGTCCTCAGCGCAGGCGTCGACCGCCTTGAAGGCGGAATCGCCTGTCGTTGTCACGTCTTCGAGAATGACCACGCGCTTGCCCCTGAGGCTTGCGCCGCGCGGCAGGCCCTCGATCAGCTTGCGCGCGCCATGGCCCTTGGGCTGTTTGCGCACAAAAAAGCCGTTCACCGGCTTGCCTTCAAGAATGCTTTGCAGGCCGACAAGCGAGGCGAGCGGCACCGCGCCCAGTTCCAGTCCACCGGCATATTCGCCGCCGGCGGCGCGGATTTCAGGCAGCAAATGCCGCGCGATCAAAGCCGCGCCTTCCGCGTTGAAGATGGTCGGCTTCATGTCGAAATAGAAATCGCTCTTGCGGCCGGAGGCCAGAGTGATTTCACCGCGACCGAAGGACGAGGCGAAAATGATGTCGGCAAGCCGCGCGCGGCTGGCGGCAGTGGCTGTGCTCATGGAGGGCTCCTGAACGGCGGTTGTCGCGGCATGTGAAGCAGCGGGGTCGCGCCGGGTCAATCCGCAAGGCGGCGTTCGCCTGTGGACTGTCCCGCCCGCCGCCCGAAATCAGGCGTCGCCGCAGTTTACGCTCAGGCGCGCCGTATCGCCCGACCGCGCCGTTACGCGCCCGATGACAACCGCGCCCGCATAGCCCGCCGCGATCAGCGCCGCGCAAGCCTCCGCCGCGCGCGCCGCCGGCAAAGCCGCGAGCAGGCCGCCCGCCGTCTGCGGATCGAAGAGGGCGGGAAAGCGTGGATCGACGGCGGCCGCCTCGTGATTGGCGATGGCGCGGCGCAGGCGCAGGTTCTGCGGCTGCAGGGAGGAGTAAATGCCCGCCTGGAGCGTCTCAATTACGCCCTCAAGCAGGGGCACGCGCGCCAGATCCAGCTGCGCGTCGACGCCGCTCGCCCGCAGCATTTCGACGAGATGGCCGACAAGGCCGAAGCCGGTGACGTCGGTCATGGCGCGCGCGCCGTTTTCACGCAGGATTTGCGCTGCCCGACCGCTCGACTGGATCATCAGCGCCAGCGCCGCCACGACCCAGCGCGCTTTCGCCCGGCCGCGCATATGCGCCGCCAGCAAAGCGCCTGTGCCAAGCGGTTTCGTCAGAATCAGCGCGTCGCCGGGCCGCAGCCCGCTTTTGCGCAGAATTTGCTCACGCGCGATCGCGCCATTGACGGCAAAACCCAGCGCCAGTTCGGCGCCCTCGCTGGTGTGGCCGCCGACGAGCGCGCAGCCGGCTTCACGCAGGACGTCATTGGCGCCCGCCATCATGGCGGCCAGATCGGCCTCGACCTTGCTCTCCAGTCCATAGGGCATGGTCGCGATGGCCAGGGCCGTGCGCGGCTCCGCGCCCATGGCAAAGATATCGCCCAACGCGTGATTGGCGGCGATCTTTCCAAACAGCCAGGGATCGTCGATCATAGCCCGGAAATAATCGACGGTGTGGACAGAAAGCAGGGGGCCGCCCGTATCGACCACAGCGGCGTCATCAGCGGCCTTCAAGCCGACAATCACCCCGGGGTGTTCAATAGGATTTATGCCCGTCAGCGACCGTCCTAGAGCATTTAAACCCACTTTTGCGCCGCAGCCTCCACATCGCATGGCAAGGCTGGAAAGCTCCCCCAGCGCCGCCTTGTCCGCCAGCGGGGAGCCGGGCGCGGCGGGCTCGGGAATCTCCGGAAAATCCGCAAACATGCGCATAAATTTAACGTCGATGCGATTTTTCCAGCGCCAGACCCAATCGCCCTCGAAGACCAGCCCGTTGCGGGCGCCAATGGCGCGGCGCTCGCCGGTGGAGACGAGATACATGGCCTGTTTTTGCGGGCGAAACTGTTTTGGAGCGACGCCGGTCAGGGCGCAGCGCAGATTTTCCGCCAACACCTGTCCTGCCCGCACCGCATAGACGCCCGAGCGCGGCAGGTCCCTGCCGGGAAAGGCGATCGTGTCGCCGGCCGCGTAGACGTTTGCATGGTTTTGCGCGCGCAAAAAAACGTCGGTGCGGATAAAGCCTTTTGCATCGAGTACGAGGCCGGTTTGCGCCAGCCAGGGCGCCGGGCGGGCTTGCGTGGTCCACAGGACTTCGTCCGCCTTGACCCGGGCTCCGCTGGCCAGGACGAGCTCGCCGGGTTCCAGGCGCGCCACCGCCGAGCCGGTCATGACCTCGATGCCGCGCGCCGCCAGAAGGCGGGAAAACCGCGCTCGAAATCCGACGGGAAAGGTCCGCAGAATGTCGTCGGAATCGGTCAGCAACACGAAGGAAACAGCGGCAGCCCGCTCCGCGCGCGCCAGTTCGGTCCGCAGCCGCCGCTCCAGCGACAGGATGAGCTCTACGCCGCCCGCGCCGGAGCCGACGACCGCGATACGCGCCTTCTGCGGCGCGGCGATCACCCGCGCGCGCAAAGCCTCGAACCTTTCCAGAAACCCGTCGATGGGTTTGACGGGAATGGCGTGTTCGGCCGCGCCCGCGACCTCGGCGGTGTTCGGCGTCGAACCGATGTTGAGCGACAGGAGATCATAGGGGACCGGCGGGCGGGCCCGGCACAACACGCGGCGCCCTTCGAGATCGAGACCGACCACCTCGTCCTGACAGAGCCGCGCGTTGGCGAAGCGGGCGAGCGGCGCCGTGTCGATATGGGCTTCATCGAACGAGTAGTGGCCCGCGATCAGTCCTGGCAGCATCCCCGAATAGGGGGTGTGAACCTCGCGCGTGATCAGCGTCAGGCGCACGCCGGGCAGCGGCGCCATGGCGAACTCGCGCAGCACCTGAACATGCGCGTGGCCAGCGCCGACCAGCACGATGTCCTTGACGATGGGATGGGACGAGGGTTGCATCGCGCCGCTTATAGCAGGCGATTGGGATGCGGGATCAAATGGGGTAGGAATTCCCGTCCGACATCCTCCGGAGGTTCCCTTGTCCGCCAATACGCTCGCCCTCTATCACGGCATGGCTTCGACCTGTTCGAAGAAAGTGCGCATGTGCCTCTATGAGAAGGGCGCGCCTTTCGCGAGCCATTTGCTCGACCTGCAGAAATTCGAACAGCACGCGCCGGACTATCTTGCGCTCAATCCCAATGGCGTCGTGCCAACGCTGGTGCACAACGGGCGCGCCATCGTCGAATCCTCGGTCATTATCGATTATCTCGACGATGTCTTCGCAACCAATCCGCTGAAGCCGCAAGACCCCTTTGAGCGCGCGCAGATGCGGCTGTGGATGAAGTTTTCCGACGATGTCGCCTATCAGGCGGTTTACGCGCCGACGTGGCAGGCCTTGCGCCACCGCGCCGAGGCGGGCCTCAAGAGCGGCGCGCTGGCCGGCACGCTGTCGCAAATTCCGTCGCCCGAGCGGCGCGACCGCTGGGAGAAAATGGCGCAGGGCGGTTTTTCGGACAAGGAGCTCGAGGCCGCCTATGCGCGGATGGTCGTGTGCCTCGACAAGGTGGAGGCGCAAACGCGTCACAGGCCGTGGCTCGCGGGCGCGGCTTTCTCGCTGGCGGACATCGCGATGCTGCCCTTCATCGACCGCATCTCGAACCTGCGGCCGGAGTTTCTTGAAGGTCCGGCCTATGAAGCGCTGCGCGACTGGCTGGCGCGCGGCAAGGCGCGCAAATCCTTCGAACCCGCGTTCAGGTTCAAGGACGATCCGCGCGCCGCGGAATTGCCGAATTTCTGAGGCGGGCGGTTAGCCGGCGAATTGCCATTCGCGAACCGGCTTTGCGGGCGTCGGCGCCGCCGCGATCAGCGACCTGACAATCCCCAGATTCTCGTCGGCGATGACGGTGAAGTGCGTTCCGGGCAGCATCTTGACGTCGATGGCGGGAATCAACGGACGCCAGGCCAGATCGCGCGGCCAGTTGTCGCCGCTGTCCATGGAGCGGAACAGGACGCTTTTCGCGTCGAGCCGCCGTTCCGATTCGCCAAGGCGCTGCGTCCAGCGGCGGATTTCCTGCATGGGAATCGAAGCGTTGATGAAGGCGGTCAGATAGAACACGAGTTCGCTCGCGTGATCCTTCGGCATGACGGGCCCGATCCATTTGAGCAGTTTGCGAACCACGGGATTCTTGGCGCGAAGGCCGATGTAGCGGCCGATCTGGCGGCTGCGCGACAGGCCGTCGCGGCGCGTGAATTCCATCAGCCTGTTCAACAGCGGCGCGGGCGGCTTGGCCGCCTCGACATCGACCAGAACCGGCGAGCGGCCGTCGATCAGCGAAAGCCGCTCGATCGTATAGCCGAGGCGCCTCAACATGATCGTCATCACATAGGCGATTCCGGCGCCGAAGGAATAGCCGACGATATGCAGGGCGCAGGGCGTCGGCGCGGCGGCGCGCACCTGCGTCATGATCATGACGAGGTATTTGTCGAAGTCGAAGAAGAGATCCCAATTGTCGCGCCAGTCGGGATAATCGACGAGCGCCACGGAGAAATCGTCGTTCAGAACGTTGCGCAGGCTGATCACCTCGCGCGACAGGACGCCGCCGCCGGGAAACAACACCAGCAAGGGTTTTCCCGGTTTGCCGGCTTTTTTCGCCGCAGCCGCTCCTTCCGACGCGCTCGTCTCCAGAAAGGCGGCGAGCGCGCCCGGCGTCGGGTGTTCGAACATGGCGCGCAGGGGAATTCTGGTTTTTGTCTCGAGGCTCAGCCGCGACGCCAGCCGCGCGGCCAGAAGCGAGTGGCCGCCACTCTCGAAATAATTGTCGTTCACGGAGACGCGCGGGACGCCAAGCGATTCCGCGTAGAGACGGCACAACAGCTTTTCGCGCGCGGTGCGCGGCGCGAGGTAGGGCGCGTCCGCGCGCGGCGCGGCGAGAACGGACTTGATCTCCTCGACAACGGCGAGGCGGGGATCGAGCGCGGGAAATCCGGGAATGTCCGCGATCAGCATCGCGGGATCACAACCGCAAAGGGCGTGAAGACCCGCGACGAGGCGGTCATAATGGCCCTTCAGCTCGTCGAGGCAATAGCGGCCGATATTGCCGTTGAGCGCGATTTGCAGGCCGTCCTCGCCCGGCTGTTCGAAGACGGAGATCGAGAGATCGTCGACGGGGCCGTTGGAAAGGTTGTGGCTGACCGAGGCCGCGCCTGCAAACGCCAGCGCATAGTCGAATTTCATAACATTGACCGCGATAGCGAACATTTCGCCGCGCAGCGAAGGCAAGGCGGCCTTCATATCGGACAGCGGGAAGCGCTGATGCTTCAGCGCCTCGCGAAGGCGCGCCCGCGCCTGGGTGATCAGGGCGTCGAGCGTCGTATCGGGTTTGAACCTGAGGCGCAGCGGCACGGTGTTGGAAACATTGCCCGGCGCGCCGCGCAATTGCGGCGTGGCGCGCGCCGAGACGAGCAGTCCGACGACCACATCCGCCGCGCCGGCGACTCGATGCAGATGGATCGCCGACAGACAGGCGAAGAGGCCGCCAAGGCTGACGCCGGTCTGTTGCATGAAATGGCGCATGGCGGCCGCGGTGGCGGCGGGCAGCGGCGCGGTGTAACGGGCGCAGAGATAGGAGCCGCCGGAATGTTGCGGCGTCAGGCGCGCGGTGGGCGGAAGGTCGCTGGTGGGGACAGCCCAGTATCTGGCGCTGGCCTCGAATTCGCCGGAGGCGCGGTAGGCGGCGTCTTCGGCGAGCAGGTCGCTCAGGGGCGCCAGCGGCCTTGAATCCGTTTCCGCGGCTCCAACCAGTTGTGAATAGAGCGCGGCAAGCCGGCGCGCGACAAGGTTGCGGCCGAAACCGTCGAGGGCCAGCTGATGCACGATGAAACACCAGATGAAATGTCGCTCGCCAAGCCTGATCAGGGTCCATGAGAACATCGAGCGCGCCGGATCGAAGGCGCGCGCCAGCTCGGTCCGCATCCAGTCGAGGGCGCGGGCGCGCGGGTCGGCCTGCGCGCTGAAATCGATCAGGCCCGGCATCCAGCCGCCGAGCGGCTCGATGATCTGAACCGGCCCGTCGTCCCGCTCGACAAACCGCGCGCGGAGCGCTTCGCATTCGCCGAGTGTCCGCCGACAGGCCTCGACAAAGGCGGCCTGATCGATCGCCCCGAAAAATTCAGTGAAATCGCCGGTATTGAGGGCGGCGACATTGGATTCCAGATTGTGCAGGGGCCAGAGTTCGCGCTGGGAGGTCGTCCAGTCGGCGAATTTGACAGGAGGCGGCGAGGCCGGGTCGTGCTGTTCCTTCATCGTCAATCACCATCTCCCGGCTGTTCGGGCAGGGCTCCCCGACAAGCCGTAATATCCTTGCCGCGCCGGCGCGTCGGCAAAGCTTCCCCATAGGCGCCTCAATCTGTTAAAAAACGGCTACCAGTCAGCGCTTGCTCCGCCGCGGTCCCCCTGCTAAACGCGGCGCGCCCGGTCGCGCTCGCGCAATCCTGGGCGTAAACCCGTTTTCGCACGCCGGTTCCCGCCGGCCCGCTCTTGAAGAGCGGTGGATGAGCTGTCAGGCAGCCGTCGCCAGCGTGAGAAGACATCCATAACTCAAACCCGCCGGCGCAGGCCCCAAGGGGCCTTTCAGGAGATTAGATGTCAGCTTCCAGCATGAGCCTCACGCCGTCGCGTGATGATTTCGCCGCTTTGCTCAACGAGAGCTATGGCGAGGACGAGGCCTTCGAAGGGACCGTCGTAAAAGGCACCGTCGTCGGCATCGAGAAAGACATGGCTGTCATCGACATCGGCTTGAAGACCGAAGGGCGCGTCGCGCTGAAGGAATTCGCCGGCCCCAACCGCGACCAGGTGTTGAAGATCGGCGACATCGTCGAGGTCTATCTCGAGCGCGTCGAGAACGCCCTCGGAGAAGCCGTGATCTCGCGCGACAAGGCGCGCCGCGAAGAGAGCTGGGTCAAGCTCGAAAAAGCTTTCGAGAAGAAGGAAAAGGTCGACGGCGTCATCTTCAATCAGGTCAAGGGCGGCTTCACCGTCGATCTCGACGGCGCCGTGGCCTTCCTGCCCCGCTCGCAGGTCGACATTCGCCCCGTGCGCGACGTGACCCCGCTGATGAACGTCACGCAGCCCTTCGAAATTCTGAAGATGGACCGCCGCCGCGGCAATATCGTCGTGTCGCGCCGCACCGTGCTCGAAGAGAGCCGCGCCGAGCAGCGTCACGAGATCGTCGCCAACCTCGAGGAAGGCCAGATCATCGACGGCGTCGTCAAGAACATCACCGATTACGGCGCCTTCGTCGATCTCGGCGGCATCGACGGCCTGTTGCACGTGACGGACGTGGCCTGGCGCCGCGTCAATCATCCCACCGAAGTGCTCAACATCGGCCAGACCGTGAAGGTGAAGATCATCAAGATCAATCACGACACGCACCGCATCTCGCTTGGCATGAAGCAGCTGCAGGACGATCCGTGGCAGGGCATCGAGGCCAAGTATCCGCTGAACGCGCGCCTGCACGGCCGCGTCACCAACATCACCGACTACGGCGCCTTCGTGGAGCTGGAAGCGGGCATCGAAGGCCTCATTCACGTCTCCGAAATGTCGTGGACGAAGAAAAACGTGCATCCCGGCAAGATCGTCTCGACCAGCCAGGAAGTCGATGTGCAGGTGCTGGAAGTCGATCAGTCGAAGCGCCGGATTTCTCTTGGTCTGAAACAAACCCTGCAGAATCCGTGGGAGGCTTTCGCGCAGACCCATCCGGTCGGCGCTGTCGTCGAGGGCGAGGTCAAGAACAAGACCGAGTTCGGCCTGTTCATCGGCCTCGAAGGCGACGTGGACGGCATGGTGCATCTGTCCGACCTTGACTGGAAGCGTCCGGGCGAGCAGGTGATCGAGGAGTACAAGAAGGGCGACATGGTGAAGGCGCAGGTTCTCGACGTCGATGTCGAGAAAGAGCGCATTTCGCTGGGCGTCAAGCAGCTCTCCGGCAAGGACCCGTTCGCGGGCAAGGTCGAGGGCGAGGCCGACATGCGCAAGGGCTCGGTCGTCACCTGCGAAATCACCAAGGTCACCGAAGGCGGTCTGGAGGTCAAGATTGTCGGCACCGACATGGACGCCTTCATCAAGCGCAACGAACTGGCCCGCGACCGCGGCGATCAGCGCACCGAACGTTTCGCCGTCGGCGAAAAGGTCGATGCCCGCATCACCATTCTCGACCGCAAGGCGCGCAAGATTTCCGTTTCCATCAAGGCGCTGGAAGTCGCCGAGGAGAAGGAAGCCATCGCCCAATACGGTTCGGCGGATTCGGGAGCCTCGCTCGGCGACATTCTCGGCGCGGCGCTGAAAGCCCGCGCTGCGACGCCGGCCCGGACCGAACCTAAAGGTGAATGAAGTTCAAGCCACGTCGCAAGGGGCGATGCGGCTCGAAACCGCGGCTTTCGCCCCTTGCGCCGCGCACGACGCCAAATGAAAGCAGCCCGCGTTTTGCAGACGCGGCCTGCGTCCTTTTTATTTTGCAATATTGGTTTGATTGAACGCAAGGCGCGGTTTGACTGGTAATATCCAGGGTTGACGGGGGTTGTGCGGCGGCGCCGCGCGCTTTAATTTTAGAATGTCTTCTCAAATGCGGCGACTCACATGGCGTCCTCCCAAGAATGGAATGCCGACTATCTGACGGACCGCAGCCGGCTGCGGCGCAAACTCACATTCTGGCGGGTCGGCGCCTTTCTCGCTTTGGCCGCCGCGTCGCTGGCGTTGACCTGGCGCTTTGCCGGGGCAGGCGGCGGCGCCAGCTATCAGGCGCATATCGCCCGCATTTCGATTGAGGGCATCATCACTGGCGACCGCCAGACCCTGAAACTGTTCGACGATGTCGCGAAATCCCAGGCTTCGGCGCTGCTTGTGTCCATCGAAAGCCCGGGCGGCACGACGACAGGCGCGGAGCGCCTCTACGACGCCATCCGGAAAGTCGCCGAAAAGAAACCGGTCGTGGCTGTTGTGCGCGGCATGGCGGCCTCCGGCGGCTATATCGCCGCGCTTGGCGCCGACCGCGTTTATGCGCAGGGCAATTCGCTCGTCGGCTCCATTGGCGTGCTGTTTCAGTTCCCCAACGTCGCCAGGCTGCTCGACAGCGTCGGCGTGAAAATGGAGGAGGTGAAGTCCTCGCCTCTCAAGGCCGCGCCCAACGGTCTGGAGCCGACAAGTCCTGAAGCGCGCGCCGCGCTTGAAGCGCTGGTCAAAGATTCGTTCGCCTGGTTTCGCGACCTTGTGAAGGAGCGCCGCGGGCTCAACGACGCCGAGACCGCCGCCGTCGCCGACGGCAGGGTTTTCACCGGGCGACAGGGATTGCCGCTGAAGCTGATCGACGCCCTTGGCGCTGAGAAGGACGCCGTTGCCTGGCTTGAAACGGAAAAGGGCGTAACGAAGGATTTGCCCATCAGGGACTGGCGGCCGGCGCGGCAACTGGAAGCCCTTGGCATACTTGGTTTCTTCGCCGAGGCCGCCGA
>JANYDZ010000211.1 GCA_025363375.1 Hyphomicrobiales bacterium | reverse complement strand
CACACGATGATCACGGCGATGCAGGTCTTCGCCGGCTTCATTTTCGGCATGCTGCTCGGCATGGTCGTGGGTTTTGCCCTGGGCATGTCGCCGACGGCGGAATTCGTGCTCTCGCCGTACATACTGGCGCTCCAGATCGCGCCCAAGGTCGCGTTTGCCCCGCTCTTCGTGATCTGGTTCGGCTATACAATCTATCCCAAGATTCTCGTCGCCGTTCTGATCGTCTTCTTCCCCGTGATGATCAACGTGCTCGGCGCGGTGCGGACGATCGATCCGGACATCGTGCGTCTGGCGAAGTCGTTTAAAGCCAGCCGTCTGCAGGTGTTCTGGAAGATCGAGTTTCCCGCCTCGCTGCCGCCGCTCTTCGCGGGTTTGCGGATCGCGGCGACGCTCGCCGTCATCGGCGTCGTCGTCGGCGAACTCGTCGGCGGCAACACCGGGCTCGGCTATCTGCTGACCTTCGGCGAAGGCTCGGCCAATACGCCGATGGTGTTCGTTACAATCATCATGCTGACCATCGTCGGCATCGCGCTCTACGGCGCGATCGTGCTCATCGAAAACCGCGTGCTGCACTGGTTGCCGGCGCGCGCAAGGCCGACGTGAGCTGGAGAGAATGAAATGTCCCTGGAAGGCCGGGTCATTGTCGTGACAGGCGCCGCGCGCGGACTCGGCCGCGCCTTCGCGCAGGCGTGCCGCGATTCCGGCGCGAAGAGCGTCGTCGTCGCCGATATCGACGCCGCGCGCGGCGAGGCGACGGCGCAGGAATTGCGCGCGACGGGCGGCAACGTCGTGTTTTTGCGGTACGATCAGGGAGATCCCGCCTCGATCGAATCCTTCGCCCGCGCGCTCGCGGAAAAATTCGGTCATATCGACGGCCTCGTGAACAACGCCGCCATCGCCACCGGCATCGGCGGCAAACTCCATGACGAGATTGACATCGAGACCTGGGACCGCGTCATGGCGGTCAACGTGCGCGGCGTCTGGCTGGTTGTGCGCGCGCTGGCTCCGCTGCTGCGCAAATCGAAGCTTGGCGGACGCGTCGTCAATCTGGCGTCGGACACGGCGCTTTGGGGCGCGCCGCGCCTGCTGCACTATGTCGCGAGCAAGGGCGCGGTCATCTCCATGACCCGCTCGCTTGCGCGCGAGCTGGGTCCCGACGGCATCGCGGTCAACGCCGTAGCCCCTGGGCTCGTCATCGGCGAATCGACGGAATACGTGCCTCGGGAACGCCACGAACTCTATGTGAAGGGGCGGGCAATGCAGCGCGAACAGACGCCCGAGGATGTCGCGGGGCCGGTGTTGTATCTGCTCGGCGCCGGGGCCAATTTCGTGACGGGACAGGTGATACCGGTCAATGGCGGCTTTGTTTTCAATTAACGAACGCGTGACCTCGTCAAAGGGCGGCTCGTTGTCGTGGCTCGAAGCCGGGCGCGGGACGGCGCTCGTGCTGCTGCACGGCATAGGCTCCTCCGCGCGTTCGTGGTCGGCGCAGCTTGAAGGCCTGTCGGACGCGTATCGCGTCATCGCTTGGAACGCCCCGGGCTATGGCGCTTCGAGCGCGCCCGCCGCAATCTCGCCCGGGGTGGAGGACTACACGGGCAAGCTCGCGGAGCTTCTCGCGGCGCTGAAAATCACCCGCTGTCATCTCGTCGGCCATTCGCTCGGCGCGCTCGTCGCGGCAAATTTCGCCGCGGATCATTCTGACTCGGTCAAGACATTGACGCTCGCGAGCTGCGCGCTCGGCCACGCCAGGCTCCCGTCGGATGAGCGCGAGAAACTATTGAGAGGCCGTCTTGACGACATCGCAGCGCTCGGCGTCGCCGGGATGGCGCAAAAGCGCGCGCCGCGATTGCTTGGACCCTCGGCGAATGCGGAGCATGTCGACGCCGTCGCCCGCAACATGGCGGCGCTCGACCCATGCGGATACGCGCGGGCCGCGCGCATGCTTTCACGGGGCGATCTGCTGGCGGACATCGCGCGTCTGGCGCCGGCCACGCCCTTGCAGATCGTTTTTGGAACCGCCGACGTCGTCACTCCGCCGTCCGTCAACGCGCGCGCCGCGCAAGTGCGTCCGGGAACCCCGACCGCGACAATCGCCGGCGCGGGCCACGCGCTCTATGTCGAGGCGCCCGAAGCCTTCAACCAGATTTTGCGGACATTCATCGGAGCGCGCGATGGCTGACCGCAAAGGAGCCGCGCAATGCCGGTACATCGTGCCCGCTCTCGCGCAGGGGCTGGGCGCTCTCGCCCTGTTTTCGCGTGAATGTCCCTCGCTGACTCCGCCGGAGATCGCGCAGGCGATGTCGCTGTCGCGCGCGACCGTGTTTCGCATGCTGAACACGCTTGAAAGCCTGGGCTATCTCGTGCGCGAATCCGACGGGCGGCGATTTCGCCTCGGCCCGGCCGTTCTGGGGCGCGGCTTCGCCTATCTCGCGTCTTTTGATCTCGTCGAAATCGCCCAGCCGATCCTGCAACAATTGCGCGACGAGGCCGGAATGTCCACGCACATGGCGATTCGCGACGGCGCGGAAATCGTCTACGTGTCCCGGTTTGCCGCGCGCACGACCATCGCCAGCAGCGTGCAGGTCGGCACGCGGTTTCCGGCGCACGCGACAGCGATGGGCCGCGTGCTCGCCTGTGAACTGGGCACAGCCGAACTGGCCGCGCTCTATCCGCGCCGGGAATTGCGGCGGTACAGCGAGCAGACGCCGAAAACACTCGAAGCCTTTCGACGCATTCTGAAGGATGACCGCGATCGCGGTTTCGTCGTCAGTCAGTCGTTTTTCGAGCGCGGCGTTTGCGCGATCGCGGCGCCCGTGCGCGACAAGACCAATATGATCGTCGCGGCCATCAACGCGACGTCCGTCGATTCGCATGTGACAATCGAGGATTTGAACGGAAACCTCAAAGATCTGGTCCTTGCAGCCGCGGCGAAAATCGGCCCATGGCTGTCGACGGGCAAGAAAACGAATTCGCGGTTTGCGACGTAGTCTGAATTTTCCAAGAATTGCCCCCCCCCCGCGTTCGATTGAACGCCGTCACAGCTGTGCGGCAATGCGCCGCAAAAGCTCGGTTGGCGGGAGACTTCCGGTTCAACTTTCGCGGCGCCTTGTCGTTATGGCTGCCGCTGGTCCGGTGAACCCGGCGGCACGGCTTTGGTTCTCGCCGCCAGACAAAAGCCAATCGGTTGGTTGTATTTATTTATATACACTACCTTAGATTGTGTTTTCATGGTAACAATTCTTGAGTGATTCGTTTGGCTGAGTTCG
>JANYDZ010000204.1 GCA_025363375.1 Hyphomicrobiales bacterium | reverse complement strand
GGAAGGCGTGCCCTATGTGGGAAAGGACAAGCGGATCGTCGACGCCCTTGATCGCAAGATTGCGATTTCCTCCAAGGCGTTCCTGAAGGCGGGCGGCGAGGAGGAGAGTTGAACTAATTCGCCGTTTTGCTCACCGATCCCCTGACGATCGGCGTCCATTTCGCGATCTCGGCGGCGACAAAATTGCGCAGGCCCTCGGACGTACGCGAGGCCGGGACCGGAATGAGGGCGCCCATTTCGTCGTATTTGGCGCGGATCGCCGGGTCGTCGAGCGCCTTGTTGACGGCGCCGTTCAGCGCAGCGACGATTTCCGGCGGCGTGCCCCTGGGCGCAAAGAGGGCGTTCCAGCCGGACGCCTGAAACATGGGAAGGCCGACTTCGATGGTTGTCGGCACGTCGGGCAACGCCGGCGAGCGCGTCGGCATCGCCAGCGCGTAGGCCTTGAGTTTGCCCGCCTTCACATGCTGGACGAGATGCGGAATTTGATCGCACATATAGTCGAAATGGCCGCCAAGCAGATCGATCAGGGTCGGGCCCGAACCGCCGTAGGCGACCATGGGCGAATGAACGCCGATCAGATTGGAAAGGAAAACGCAGGATGCGTGGCCTGTAGCGCCCAGGCCGCCATGACCGGATGTGTATTTCTGCGGGTCCGCCTTCAGCAGCGCTACAAATTCCTGAAATGTATTGGCCGGAAAATCCTTGCGTGCGAGGACGCCGACAGGCGTGTCCGAAAGCTGGCTGATATGCTCGAAATCGACGACGGGATCGAAGGACAAATTGGGAAACAGGCCGACGCTCGCGCCATGGGTGCCCACTTGTCCCACGAGGATGGTATAGCCATCCGGCTTGGCCCGGGCCACGCGCGCGGCGCCGATCGTGCCGCCAGCGCCCGCGACGTTTTCGATAACCAGAGTCTGTCCGATGACGCGCCCTACATATTCGCTGATGATCCTGCCAATGACGTCGGTATTGCCGCCGGGGGCGAAGGGCACAACAACGGTAATGGGTTTATTGGGATAGGTCTGCGCCTGCGCGGCGGCGCCCATGGCAAGGCCAAGGCACAATGCAGCAACACCGCGAATGAAGCGCATGACTGGTCTCCAGCGCGCGGCCGGATGGCCCGCAGGTTGAATTCTAGCAGTCAGGCGCGGCAAAGCAAAATTGCCGCGCCGCCGTCACAACTTGCCGCTGGGCGGTTCGTCGTCGGCGCGCCGCATCGCTTCGCGCAGCGCGTTCCATCGGCGAAAAGCTTCATTGGCGCCAATCAACGCGAGCGC
This sequence comes from Hyphomicrobiales bacterium, assembly GCA_025363375.1. Lineage (GTDB taxonomy): Bacteria > Pseudomonadota > Alphaproteobacteria > Rhizobiales > Beijerinckiaceae > Terripilifer. Next base: position 2,484 of record JANYDZ010000204.1, on the reverse strand, counting down.
CAGCACGAAGGGAATGATGTAATAGATGGCGCGGAAAAGAAGCAGCGACGCAAGCAGTCCCTCCTGCGTCGGCGTCGTCACGGACTTCAGCATGGTCATTTCAAACGGGCCTATGCCTCCGGGAATGTGCGAAGCGATGCCGAGCAGGCAGCCAAACACATAGACCGCGAGAAAATCGACATATTCCATGGCGTGGCCCGCCGGCAGCAGCATGTAGAGAACCGAAGCGGCCGCGCACAGATCGACCACGCCCAGCACCATCTGCGCGGCGGTCAGCCGGAAGCCCGGCAATTCCAGATTCAATCCCTGAATGCGAATGCGCCGCCGTTCCCGCGAGACGTAGATCAGATAGGCGCCGATCCCCGCGAGAATGCCAAGGCCAATCATCAGATTGACCCAGACCTTGAGCTTGTTGATCTCGGCGATGCTGCCGGGTTGGAAGGTCAGCGCAAAGCCGATCACGAGGGCCATGCCGAGCCAGAAAGTGACACCCGCGATGACCGTAAGGCTGGCGACCTTGGCGGCGGAGACGCCGGCCTGCGAATAGATCCAGTAACGCACGGTGCCGCCGGTGATCAGCGGGAACCCGAGCGTAAAGGATATGGCGTAACTGGCGAAGGAACCGAGCGCCGTCGTGCGCCAGGGCACGCGCAGCGAGAGCTGACGCACAGCCAAAGCATCGTAGCCCGCCAGCGCGACGTAGGAAAAACAGGCGAACAGAACGGCAATCGCTATCTGGTTCCAGCCGGTCGCGGCAAACGCCGCCCGCAGATCGCTCCAGTTCACCGCAGCGATTGTATGCACGAGGACATAGATCGAAAGCGCCAGAATGGCTACGCTGAAGGCCACGCCCAGCAGGCGCAGCCATCGTCGGCGCGCATGCGCGTCGCTTTCCACCGGCGAGGGCGGCTGGCGGTCCGGCGGGCATTCCGGCCCGCGTTCGATCTCGGTATGCAACGCCATTTGCTCCGCCGGCGAACTTCCAAAGTCGTATCGCCGGAATCACCGACGCAGCTGTCAGGATCAAACGTTGTTCAAGACTTACGCGCGACTGGACGCAGGTCGAAACGCCGTGTCGAAACGCCTCGCGCGCCTTGCATAACAGATGTAGGTTGAAAAAGAACTTCCAGCCAGCGCCGAAAAAATCGAACCCATGGGGTTGCCGGCCTCACTCGAACGTGACTTTTCAAAAGCCTCGATACGGCTAATCTGACTTGAAAGAAAACAGCCGTACATCAAGGGGAGCACAACATGAAACCTTTTCATTTCGCGGCGGCGCTGGCGAGCCTCGTTTGCGTCGGCGGCGCCTGCGCGCAGACGCCGAAACCCGGCGTCGAAAAGCTCTATGTTCTCAATTGCGGCGAAGGCGGCGCGCCCGATCAATCGCGCTGGTCGCCCGGCGTCAATGTCGGCAAGCCGCTGGATGTTTCCGACAATTGCTATCTCATCAAACACGCGCAGGGTTGGTTCCTCTGGGACACCGGCATTATCGACGCGATCGCCGACCGGGCCGGCGGCCAGCCTGGCGAGAATGGCGGCATCAGCTGGAAGCGGCCGAAGAAGCTCTCGACGCAGTTGGATGAACTTGGGCTCAAGGCGTCCGACGTGAAATTCATGGCCGTGTCGCACACGCACCCGGACCATATCGGCAACGTCGAACTGTTTCCGCAGACCATGCTGTTCGTGCAGAAGGCGGAATATGACTGGCCGCTTCCCCTCAACGTCGGGCGCTTCAAGCCGGAACATCCCGTCACCAAACTTGAAGGCGATCACGACGTGTTTGGCGATGGCGCCGTCGTGCTGATCTCAACGCCGGGCCACACGCCCGGCCACCAGAGCCTGCTCGTCAAGCTGCCGAAGACCGGCGCGCTGGTCCTCTCCGGCGACGCCGTGCATTTCGGCGACAATTGGGACAATCGGCGCGTGCCGGGATTCAATTTCGACTTGGCGAAGTCCGCGGCGTCGCTGAAGCGGATAGAGGAGGTCATGGCGAAGGAGAAGGCGGCGCTGTGGATCAACCACGACAAGGCGCAGAGCGCCACCTTGAAATATTCGCCGGCGTTCTACGAATGACCGAAACCGGCGCCGCTCTCTCCTTCAATCCTGGAGCAGGCGGCGGCCAATCCATTCACATGGGTTTTTGAAAACTCACATGGGTTTTTGAAAACGCAGCACGAACTCGTCGTTGCGAATGCCCGAGCGATGCACGGATACGGTGCGCGGATCATCGGGGTTGCGCAGGAAATCGCCCGTCGCGACGTGCTTGAAGCCGGCGGCTGCGACCTCCGCGATCAACGTGCTTTCCTCGATGCGATGCGTCGTCTTGCCGACGGTTGCGCCCTCTCCGGGGCGGGCGGAATGATCGGCGATGACGAGAAATGCTCCGGGCTTCAGCGCAGCCAGCATCGCCTTGTTCATCCTGGCGCGATCGACGTCCATATAGGTCGTGTCGTGATAGTAGAAAAAGAAGGTGATGAGATCGAG
>JANYDZ010000200.1 GCA_025363375.1 Hyphomicrobiales bacterium | reverse complement strand
TGTAATCGTCGGCGACCATTGCTCTTCCCGCGGTTCCACGACGCCGGCCTTCAACGCGGCGACCGCGTCGCTCAACATCTGCTGATAGAGCTCGTAGCCGACCTCCTTGATGTGGCCCGATTGCTCGTCGCCGAGCAGATTGCCGGCGCCGCGCAAGTCGAGGTCGTGGCTGGCGAGCTGGAAGCCGGCGCCGAGCGAGTCCAGGGACTGCAACACTTCAAGGCGCTTCTGCGCCTGCGGCGTGATGGCGCGGTTGGCGGGCACGGTGAAGAGCGCGTAGGCGCGCGTCTTCGAGCGTCCGACGCGGCCGCGCAATTGATAGAGCTGCGACAGGCCGAACATGTCGGCGCGATGCACGACGAGGGTGTTGGCGGTGGGGATGTCGAGGCCGGATTCCACGATCGTCGTGGAGACGAGAATGTCGTATTTGCCCTCGTAGAAAGCCGACATCTTGTCTTCAAGCTCGGTCGGCGTCATCTGCCCGTGGGCGACGACGAACCTGGCTTCCGGCACGTGCTTGCGCAGGAAGGCCTGGACTTCGTCGAGATCGTCGATGCGCGGAACCACGTAGAACGCCTGTCCGCCGCGATAGCGCTCGCGAAGCAGCGCTTCGCGCACGACGAGTTCGTCGAAGGGGGTGACGAAAGAGCGCACCGCGAGGCGGTCGACGGGCGGCGTGGCGATGATCGAGAGTTCGCGCACGCCGGTCATGGCGAGCTGCATGGTGCGGGGTATCGGCGTGGCGGAAAGCGTGAGCACATGCACTTCGGCGCGCAGGTTCTTCAGCTTTTCCTTATGCGCGACGCCGAAGTGCTGCTCTTCGTCGACGATGACAAGCGCGAGATCGCGGAAGGAGACCTGCTTTCCAAGCACCGCGTGGGTGCCCACGACAATGTCCACGTCGCCCGACGCCAGGCCCTCGCGCGCGGCGCGTTGATCGGCCGCGCCGACCATGCGCGAGAGTTGGGCGATCTTGATGGGCAGGCCCGAGAAGCGCTCGGTGAAATTTTTGAAATGCTGGCGCGACAACAGGGTTGTCGGCACGACCACCGCGACCTGTTTTCCGTTGATGGCGACAACGAAGGCGGCGCGCAAGGCCACCTCCGTTTTGCCAAACCCCACGTCGCCGCACACGAGGCGGTCCATCGGGCGGCCCTTGCCGAGATCGTCGAGCACGGCGTCGATGGCGTTGCGTTGATCTTCGGTTTCGTCATAGGCAAAGCGCGCGCAGAATTCCTCGTAGACGCCTTCGGGCGGCACCAGGCGGGGGGCTTCGTGCAGCATGCGCGCCGCCGCGATCTTGATGAGCTGTTGCGCCATCTCCAGGATGCGTTTCTTCATTTTCGCGCGGCGCGTCTGCCAGCCGACGCCGCCGAGGCGGTCGAGCGCGACATCCGCGTCCTCAGAACCGTAGCGCGAAAGCAGTTCGAGGTTTTCGACGGGCAGATAAAGTTTGGCGGCGTCGGCGTAGTGCAATTCAAGACAATCGTGCGGGGCGCCGGCGGCCTCAATGGTTTTAAGGCCGACAAAGCGCCCGATTCCGTGATCCACATGCACCACCAGATCGCCCGCGGAAAGCGAGGCGGCCTCGGAAAGAAAGTCCTGCGCGCGTCTGGTTTTGCGGCGTTGCCGAACGAGGCGGTCGCCGAGAATGTCCTGCTCGCCGACGACGGCGATATCAGGCGTCTCAAAGCCGGCTTCGAGCCCGATCACGCCAAGCGCGACCACGTTTTTGGGCAGCGCCAGCGCTTGCGAGAGCGACGCGACCGTTTCGACCTGTTTCAGCCCGTGTTCGGCCAGCACCGAGGCGAGGCGCTCGCGCGAGCCGTCGGACCACGCCGCGACGACGACGCGTTTGCCGGCGCCCTGCAGCGCGCGCACGTGCGCGACGGCCGCTTCGAAAACATTGACGTTGTCGTCGGCGCGCTCGGGCGCGAAATTGCGGCCGGGCCGCGCGCCGCAATCCAGGGCTCCGCGCAAGTCCGGTTGCGCGAAGGGCGTCGCCCGCAACGTGGCGCGCGCGCCGAGGCTTTCGCGCCACTGGTCCGGCGAGAGATAGAGCGCTTCGGGCGGCAGGGGTTTGTAGGCGGCGCCCGCGGGATCGACATCGAACTGGCTTTTGCGCGCGTCGTAATAGTCCTGGATTTGCGCCAGGCGTTCAACGGCGGCGTCTTCGGCGAGCGCGTCGAACAGCAGCGGCGCGTCGCCGATGTAGTCGAACAACGTGTCGGTTTCGCCATAGAACAGCGGCAGCCAGTGCTCCATTCCTGGATGGCGGCGGCCTTCGCTGACCGCTTCATAGAGCATGTCGCCGCGCGTCTGCGCGCCAAACAGCGCGGTGTAGCCCTGACGGAAGCGGCGGATTGTATCGGTCGTAAGCGTGACCTCGCTCATGGGCACGAGATCGAGCGAACGCAATTGCCCTACGGTGCGCTGCGTTTCGGGATCGAAGGAGCGGATGCTCTCCAGAGTGTCGCCGAAAAAATCGAGGCGAATGGGCGCCGGCATGCCGGGCGCCTGGAGATCGAG
>JANYDZ010000087.1 GCA_025363375.1 Hyphomicrobiales bacterium | reverse complement strand
TCCGCGTAACGCCCCTTGCCCGCGATCAACTCGCGCGCGATCACGCCCGCCGGAACGGCCTGCGCGACCTTGGCGTCGTAATCGGCCTGTTTGGCGCGGTATTCATCCGCAGCCGCGCCCGTCGCCTCGATATGTCCGGCGATGAACCACAGATGGTTCTCGTCGTCGACCGGCGTAAAATTGAAGTATATCTCGCGCCATCCGCCGACGCCGTCCATGCCGGCGCGCGGCGGCACGATCACGCGCGTAATGTTCGGCGCGTAGTGCAGGCTGACGCGCACAATGGCGTTCTTGCGCGTCCCGAACCGCAGCAGGCCCCAATCGCGTTCTTCAGCCGAAACAATCGGCAGGTCCAGCGCCAGCGGCGCGTGCGAGCCGCCGGGCGCGTGGGTGAAGGCGACATGCACCTCGTCCATGCTGTTCTCGAAGCTTTGCAAATAATTGCACGGCAAACGCTCGACGTTCCACACATCGAACACACCCTCGCTTTCGCGCACGGGATAGGGCGGAAACGACGGCGGCGCGCCCTCGCCAAAATACGCGTAGACGAGCCCGACATATTCGCGCGCGGGCACGCTGCGAATTTTCACCTTGCGCGCAAAACCCGCTTCCTCCGCCGGCTGCTCGACGCATTGTCCCGCGCAGTCGAATTTCCAGCCGTGATAGACGCAGCGAATGTCGTCGCCTTCGACCCAGCCCAGATGCATCAGCGCGAAGCGGTGCGGACAATGGGCGTCGACGATGTGAACTTCGCCGGTATCGCCGCGATAGATGGCGAAATCCTCGGACATGATGCGCAAAGGCTTCGCCTCGCCGCTGGCGATATCCTGGCTGCGCGCCACCGCCACCCAGAACTGGCGCATGAAAATGCCGCCCGGCGCGCCGGGCCTGGTCGTCGCGAGATCGACGCCGGAGCGCGCGGACGACCAGTGGGAATCGCCCGCGGCGTCGGACGTGTTGGAATGGGTCATAGGCGCGCCTCCTGAATGCAATGCAGGCCGCGATCATCGTCTGTTTTGGCGGCGAATTCCAGAGCCGGCCGCCACAGATGTGGAACACAGCCACAAAAGCCGGGCAACCCGCCCCGATCCGGGCTATGAAAGGCTCGCGCACCGCCGCGCCGGATTCGCTTTTCCCCATGCCCGTCCGCCAGCTCGATCCCGTGCTCGTCGACCGCATCGCCGCCGGCGAGGTGGTGGAGCGGCCCGCCTCGGCGGTGAAGGAACTGATCGAGAACGCCCTCGACGCCGGCGCCTGGCGCATCGAGGTCGTGATCGAACAGGGGGGACGCAAGCTCATCCGCGTCGTCGACGACGGCGCCGGCATGACCGCCGCCGATCTCGCGCTCGCCGTCGAGCGGCACGCCACTTCCAAGCTGCCGGACGGCGATCTCTCGAACATCGCCACGCTGGGCTTTCGCGGCGAGGCGCTGCCCTCCATCGGCTCGGTGGCGCGGCTTGAAATCTTCACGCGCCCCGCCGACGCCCCAAGCGCGCATTGCATCCGCGTCGACGAAGGGCGCAAACATTCCGTCGCGCCCGCCGCTCATCCGCCGGGCACGCGCGTGGAAGCGCGCGACCTCTTCGCGGCGACGCCGGCGCGGCTGAAGTTCCTCAAGAGCGACCGCGCCGAGGCGCAAGCGGTCGTGGATGTCGTCAAGCGCCTGGCGATGGCGCACCCGCAAGCGCGCTTCTCGCTGACCGGCGACAATATCAGCGGGCTCGAATATGCGGCGTGCCCCGCCGGCCCCGAGGGCTGGCTGACGCGCATCGCCCAGGTGATGGGCAACGAATTCCGCGACAATGCGCTGCGGGTCGACGCCGAGCGCCAGGGCCTTGAAAAAGAGGCCTTCCGCCTCACGGGGTTTACCGGCCTGCCAACCTATCACCGCGCCAATGCGCAGGCCCAATATCTCTTCGTCAACGGCAGGCCCGTGCGCGACCGCCTGCTGCATGGCGCGGTGCGCGGCGCCTACATGGATTATCTGCCCTCCGACCGGCATCCGGCGCTGGCCCTGTTCATCGATTGCGATCCGCACGCGGTCGATGTCAACGTGCATCCCGCCAAGGCCGAAGTGCGGTTTCGCGATCCAGGGCTGGTGCGCGGCCTGATCGTCGGCGCGCTGAAACA
>JANYDZ010000182.1 GCA_025363375.1 Hyphomicrobiales bacterium | reverse complement strand
CGATAGCGCGCACCGCGCGGCCTTCCTCATACCACACCATTTGGTGATGGTGTGATTAAAAGGCTTGTGGCATATGCGCCATAATACCGGGCGTCTGCGGCCTCGGCTGGTCGACGCTCAAGGCAGCGCGACCGGACTGGGTGCGCGACCACAAGATCAATGTGATCCTGCAGATGGGTATCAAGAAACATCCGGAGCTTCCGGACGTGCCGATGGCGCAGGACTTCGTCACCGACCCCGTGAAGAAGCAGGTGCTCGAACTGATCCTGCTGAGACAGGAGTTCGGGCGCTCCATCGCCGCGCCGCCCGGCGTTCCAGCCGAGCGTGTCGAAGCCCTACGCAAGGCCTTCCACGACACGCTCGTTGACCGCGATTTCGCCGCCGATGCGCAGAAGGCGCTTATGGAAATCGATCCACTCTCCGGAGAGGATATGACCCGCATGCTGGCGGAGGCCCATGCTACGCCGGGGCGGATCATTCAGCAGGCAGCGTCGCTGGTCGAGCCAAAGCAGTGACCCGACCGTGCCTTGCCAGCTTTCAAAACAGAACTCGCCGCCGCTGGTCGCGCACGCGAGGTTAAACCGATTGTATAATATTTGAAAATGTTCGTCGGGAAATCGCCCGCCGTGCGTGAAGCGGCAACGCGGTTGGCCGATGGTTGAACCACACCGAATCCTCGGTACAGGAAGTCGATCTGCCTTGCGCGCAGGGCTCCTGCAACCGGCCAGGCCAATTGCGACAAGATGGCCGGGCCTGACCGCCGCCTGACCCGGTTTATCGTTAGTTCCCAGACTGACTGACGCCTTCAACTCTCGCCGTGCGCGACTGCTCCGCAACCCGGAACGGGGTTACTTCGTCGCGAGCGGACCAAAGTTCGGCGGCGGCGAGCGATGACGCGTCGCCGCTTCGTAGGCAGAGGCAATACGGAACAACATTCCTTCCTCGAATGGCATGGCGACGATGTCGATGCCGACAGGAAGTCTGGCCGGCGTGGGTTCGCCAAGCTTCGTGCCCCCAGGCGCTGCAGGATCGCGAATCCGGTCGTAAACCTTGGTGGTGAAACCCGCCGGCACGGTTATTGCCGGGAAGCCCATCTGGCCGAGCAGAGTCCAGGCCTGATGCGAACGGCTGTTGACGTCAGGCTCGACCAGATTCTTGGTCAGCGTGGGCGGGATGTTGCCGGTCGGATAGACCATGGCGTCGATGCCGGCGACCTGCATGCATTGCATCAGGCTCTGCTGGATCGCGAGACGATTGGCGTTGCGCGTCTGGATGTTGAGTGTTGTCGCCTTGTTGAAGTCTTCGAGCACCGACTTCGTGTCGCGGAAGCGCGTGTTGCGCGAAAATTCGTCCTGATAGAAGCGGGATTTCGCGATCAGTTCCGAAAGGCTCTTGATGTTCGCGTCGCCCCGCTTGCGTAGATAGCGGTTGAAATAATATTTGCTCTCGCCAACCGTGTCGCCAGCCGGGCCGAAATCGCGCATTGTGAAGTTGTTCGGGACCCTGGACGGATCGAAATACAGGTCGACGAGCTTGTCGATCTGATCGACGCCCGCAGGGAACAGGTCGGCGTTTTGCCTGATGAAGGCCGCGTTCAGGTTGTTCGGGAAATATCTGACCAGGCAGGCTTGCATCAGGTCCTTTTCTGGGCCTGGATCCACGATCGTGGCACCGAGTTTTCGCATGTCCTCGACCGCCCTCTCGACGATGGCGATCGACTCGTCGTCGGCGATCGTGAACAGCGATCTGTTCATGTACTCGCGCAAGACGCCAATGCGTACGCCTTTGAGATCCCTGGCCGTCGCGAGCGCAGCGTAGCCCTCCTTCGGGACGCGGCCGATGCTGTAGACCGTTAGATCGTCGGCTTCATCGTAGCCGGCGATGACATCCATGATCTTCGCTGTGTCTTCGACTGTGCGGCACGCAGGGCCGTTGCGGTCGCCAAGTGGGCCGGCGCCGATGAGCCCATCCTTGCTGACGAGGCCCTGTGTTCCCGACAGGCCGATGATGTTGTTGAGGCGCGATGGCATGCGAATCGACGGCGCGCCTTCCTCCGAGATCGCGCAGGTCACCAGATTGGCGGACACGGAAGCCGCCGACCCGCCGCTCGAGCCGCCCGGATCGCGCATCGTATCGTAAGGGTTGCACAGCGTGCCACCAAAAGAGCTGCGGCTCCCCGACGCGTACTCGCCCAGATTGGCCTTCGCCAGAATGATCGCGCCCGCAGCGCGCAGGCGTTTCACCAAGGTCGCGTCCGCCGGCGGCCGATCGTTGGCATAGTCGGCGTCGCCGCCGCTCGTGGTGCGCATATCGAATGTGTCCAGCACGTCCTTGATCGACATCACGACGCCGTGCAATGGACCGGTGAACTTTCCTGTCGCGTCGAATTGACGGTCGAGTTCAGCGGCGGCTTCAAGCGCGTCGGGCATGTCGGGGCGGTTGTCGACGATGTCCGTCATGCTGCGCGCCTTGCGGTCGTCAAAGCCCCATTGCTTGCGAGCCGAAGGGCGCAAATTCAGGGTCATCAAAGCGTTGATCGATTTCACGCCCGGAAGGGGAGTCACCGGCCCCAGCACGCCCTGCGGTTCATTCACGCAGACGCCATTGTAGGCCTTGATGCGCGCCAGATAGGCTTTGACCACGTCGGATGTTGTGATCTCTCTGGCCAGAATGGCGGCCTGTATGTCGGCGATACGGGCTTCGACGATTTCCAATCTCTTCGCCGCCTGCTGGGCAATTGCTTGCGCATTCCAAAACAACGTCATGAGCGCCAGGGATGCGATGCCCCCGATTTTTCCGATCCGCATGTGCGTCCCTCCATCGGCAATGGCGGACTTGCCGCCACGAACATGCCCCGACGCAATATTCGCGCCAGGGCGTCCCTCTGACATCACTATATAGGAGCCAGAGCGATCGAGGCCAAATCTGTCGTAATTTCCGGATTTCGACGAGCCCACGCCGTCGATGGCAGCCTTCGGCCCTTGCCCGGACGCATCGCCATTTTGACAGGCCAACATTTGGCCCGATCAAACTGCAAAGCCATCGGCATTTCCGGGGCGGTTCAAATGGGCCCATGTGGGTAGGTGCAAATGACCGTTGGTATCACTCATGAATGCCGCGAGAATAGGCCGCAGAACCACTCTAGGGATCGTTTCAGGCGAAGCAAGCGGGGCGCAGAATGTTTGTTGCGGTCCACCGCCCGGTAAGCGTCGGAGCTTTTGACGGCCACGTGTTTGAGGGCGGCGCGCGTTCTGCCTCAGTTACAGAATCTGCCCCGCCTTGAACATCGCGCCAGGAAAGTCGTGGAGCGACTCGAAGCCCGTCTTTGTCACCCGCACGCATTGCCCGAACTGAACGCCCGCCTTCTCGTCTTTTGTAATGACATTAGGCTGCACGACCATGCACATGTTCTCCTCCAGTACGAGCGTTGGTGGATGGCCGGCGGGACGACTCTTCGAGCCCAGAATTGGCTGGAAGTAACCACCTCCGTATCCGTGGACCAGATCGTCATAGGTGGTGAAGCCGTGCGTCTCGATCATTGACGAAGCTTCGGTGAGTTCGCGGCTGTGCACGCCCGGCTTGATGACCTTTGTGACCGCGTTGAAGGCCGCGAACGCGGTCTCGTGGAGATCCTTGTAAAGTTGGGTTGGTTCCCCCTCGACAGTCATGCCGCGCAGGACCTGCCCCGAATAATCCCACCAAGTGGAGGTCAGTTCGCAGAACACGAAGTCGCCCGGCTGAATCTTGCGACGCGTCGCCCACTGCCGCGGCACGCAGCAATCCGGATTGGCCATTGCCGTCGATCCGATGAAGTGAATGCCTATCGCGCCGCCAATGCCGACATAGGATCGCTCGATAGCATTGGCGAGTTCGTGCTCCGTCATGCCTACCTTGGTGCTGGCGATCAAGGTTCGCATGCCCAGGTCACTGAGCGCGGCGCCAATACGCATCCAGGCGATTTCTTCCGCGGACTTGATCATGCGGAGGCGAACGTATTCGGCCCCAAGGGACATGAGCGTGACCTTTTGCTCGATGCCTTTCCACGCGGTGGGACTGAGAGGACCGATGACGCCGACTTTCCTGGCACCCCTGCGCGCGAGCTCCGCGGCCACGAGCGCCGCGCCCTTCTCCTCGCCCCAGCGAACCTCCACGCCCCTCGCCACCTGTCGACACTGCGGTTGATGATTGTAATACTCGACCCACATGGTCATGGGCTCGCCAGGCTTGAATAGCGTGAGAGCCTCGGTCGTGCCGCGCCACCCTGTCATCCAGACCGTGGCGTTGCCGACATTCTGGCTCGTGACGATCAACACATAATCGAGCCCGTTTGCCTCCATCAGCTTGCCGATTGCGTCGTGGCGCCGCTTGTATTCCGGGTCGGAAAACCGCGGGTAGCTGGTCTCAAAAATCGCGCGATATTCCTCGGGCAGGCGGAGAGCGCCAAATCCGGAATCACCGCTGACAGGCGTTTGAGCGAGTGAGTCTTCAGGGACGGCGGCTCCGGCCAGGGCGGTGGTTCCGCCGGCAAGCATAGCGGTATTGAACTGACGACGATCCATGATTTGACCCTCAGAATTTTCGAACCCGGAAAAAAGGTCCGTGTTTGATGCTTCAATTGACAGGCGATCTATAAGCGGGCCGCCGCGTCTTCCGGATTGCTTGTCGGGCGAGTTCAAGGAATTCTGTTTTCCCTTCGATTTTAGATCATTCCAGTGCCGCGAAAGCAACTTGCATCGAAGGCTTTCGGCTGCCTTGTTCGGGTCGCAAGCTACACTCGGGTTGGTGTGACCTGCGCGGGTTCGGGTTTTACATGCGGACCGTCATCAGCCACACCTCGCCGCTCGGGTCGGCTCGAAAAGAGACGCTCTTGCGCGCGCCGCTGGTGAGCTGGTGAGTCCACAGATGGATGACCGGCGCGTCCTCCACGATCATGGCGGGGGCCTCGTTCTGCAAGGCGCAACGCTTGTCCGCGTCGAACTCAAGAATTCGCTTTTGCGGACTCAGAGCGAGATGTCACGCAAGACCTCGATAGCCATCGACATCCTGCTGAAGGTCGCGCCGGGAACGAATCGCGACGACGCCGAACAGACTTTCGATTTCTTCACGGAAAAGGTTTTCGATCGCGCCGCCCCGGACGCCGGAAGTCGCTGCTCAGGCGTCCATGGCGTTGCCGTGCTCAGACCAGTTCCGGTTGCCTGACTTCGGCCTTGCCAGCGAGCAATTCCAGACTATTCAGCGCGGCTTCCAGCGATATCACGTCGGCATATTTCTGGTTCATGTCGAAAAGATTGATGGCGTGACACACCTCGTGACGGTCAAACACGCAGTCTTCGACGACCTGCACCTTGAACCTGAAACTGGCCGCCTCGACGACCGTAGCGCGCACGCATCCGCTCGTGCTCTCGCCGGTCACGAAAAGCGTGTCGATATCGAGCAAATTGAGTTGCGCCATGAGTGGCGTGCCCCAGAAAGCGCTCGGCGCAGTCTTGCGCAGCACGACTTCGCCTGGCTCGGGAGCGACCTCGTCGATAATGTCGAGACGGCGCAGAAAGCGCTCCCGCGCCGCCTCGTCTTTGGGCGGTCCACGACGGGCGCCGTCGTGGATGGCGTCCGACCAGCCGGGGACGCCGGTGTCTTCCTGCGCCAGCCCAGTCACATGCAACACGGGAACCCCGAGCGCGCGGGCCCTGGCCAGTAGCTTCTGGATGTGCGGGACCGCCGCCCAGCCGGCGGGGCCGCAATAGCCAGGCCAGAGTTTTACGCCCTCGATCAGTGGCAGATTCTCGTCGCCGAAGACGCCGCGATACAAATCAACGTTGAGGATCGCCGGACGACGGCCAACGCCGACGCCACGATGGCTTGAATTTCCGAGATGCTCCCGGTCTTGCTTCGTGAGAAATTTGTCCCAGACGCGTTCGGCCATTTTCGGATCTCCTGTGATGGACGACGCCCGGCGTCGCCTGTTGACGATGGAGTCTTGAGCGACTGAAAATAACTGGGGTCTCGTCCTTCGAAGGTGCGCGGAGGATCGACCGACGTTTAAAGAATGGTATCATCCCAAACACGAGACGTCGAGGATCTAAATTGGGCATGGATCTAAATTGGGCAAGTTGCGAAAATCTTGGTCCAACTCGACGACGCAATGCATTCGCACGAATAGGCGCAGCAAAAACATGGCACGCGGCAGCAAACCTGTCTGGCGCTCTGGCGCGCGACACGGCTTTCGTGCTGGAGCATGGCGCGGACGATCTGCCGTTGCGGTTCGAGCGTTGGATCGGCAAGGCGGTCGATCTGGCCGATTGCATCGCCGGTTTCGTGGCCTCGACGATCGCGCGAAAAAAGCGCGAGCTGGAAAGAAGCCTCGCGGCGCTTCTCGTCGCGGCGACCAGATGCGAGCCAAAATCGAGCCGGCGCGAGACCAGTTGCTGACCTTCTGCGATTATCCCGGCGAGGTGGACCCCACCAACAACGGCTCGGAGCGAAAGCTGCGGCCCTGCGTCTCGTCGAGGTGCTGGTTGCGGAATACGAGAACGATATTGTCGTCGAAAGCCTTTGCGATCCCCTTGCGCGTCGTCTCGTCTACAGGCTTCGATAGGTCAACGCCGCTTATCCGCGCGCGCCGCGCCGGATGCATTTTGACGACTTCCATGGTTTTCACCTGAAACTGGCGTTGTGACGGAAAATAGAGCAGCGCCTGCATGCCGTGAAGGGGCTCAAGCGCTTCTGGCGCGCTCCAGCTCTGCGCTCATACGGGGATGGACGAACAAGGCCCATACCCAGAAGCCCAGCATCAAGATGGAGCTGCCACCAACAGCGGCGGGGAGGCCAAAGTAAGTTGCGAGCCAACCTTGCGCGAGAGCGCCCACCGCGGGAAGAGAGCCGGCTCGGGGAATCTGCACAGACGGATAAGTGGCTTTTCTGCCTGACAGCGACGCCCCCGATAGGCGGTGCAAGCGATCTGATAAAGTCGGATTTCCGGCGGTCAGATTTTATCGGCTTGCACCATCAGTCTTCGCACCAATATGATCGGCGAGTTCCGACGCCTTGAACCCAGACGAATTGCTGTCTGTTGGCTCTGGCGGCATCGTCGCTTCCCATGCGGCGAACTGCGTCTTCAGCCGTTCGAAGACATCCTTCTGACGATTCTTCAGATTGGCGCGCTCGAGCGGATCGACCACGACGTTAAAGAGGAACTCATTGTCTTCAATCTTGACCCATTTCATATCGCCATCGCGTATGGCGCGCTGATTGTGCTGGCGAAAGCGCCAATGAAATGTTCGCTGGATCGGTGGGGCGTCGCGAGTAAGATGAGGCAACAGACTCATGCCGTCCGTCGGAAATGCGGGGTCGGGTTTGGATCCCGCCGCCTCCAAAAGGGTCGGCATCCAATCCATGCTGATCATGGGCTGATCCGACGTGCGAGCCTTCGGAACCTTGCCTGGCCATCGGATAATCGCGGGGATGCGCAATCCCCCTTCCAGCAATTCGGTCTTGCGACCGGAGAACGGCCATGTATCGGCAAAGCGTTCGCCGCCATTGTCGCTGGTGAATATAACGATCGTGTTGTCAGAGATTTTGTTCGCGTCGAGTGCCTGTAAAATTTGCCCTACCTGAATGTCCAGGCGCGTAATCA
>JANYDZ010000148.1 GCA_025363375.1 Hyphomicrobiales bacterium | reverse complement strand
AGCTTGATCATGACCGGCTCAATTCGCCAGAACGGTCAATTGAGTCGGCTTCACGTTGAATGGCTTCCACACCAGGGTTTCGCCTGCCAGCGTCGTCGCCGTCACCTTGTAGGTAAGACTGCCCGTAGGCTGTTCCGCGGGGATCGGCCAGCCGGCGACCCAAAACCAGTCGCCCGGCTCTTTCGGCGGATGGCCATGAAAATTCATCGCGAATTTTTCGCCGTTGGAGAGTTCAAGCGTCAGGTTTTTCACGCCCTTTTCGTCGAGATTCGCGCCGGTCCTGGGGTCGAGCACCCGGAGCCGGAAAATCACGGTTTCGCCGCGCTTGAACAGATTGTTGAGCACGCAGCCCGGGCCTTGCGCCGTGGGTCCGTTGCCGCGCACCATATCGCCTTCAAAGAAAAGTTTGGGGGCTTCCTGGGCCGACGCGCCGCACGCCATCAACGGCGTTGTGAACAAGGCGAAAGCGAACAAGGGCGTTTTCATGCGTGTTTCCCCGGGCGGCGCTGTCGCGTGGTTGTGCAGCAGCTTCAACAAGGCGCACTTTACCGCCGATCAAGCCGCGCCCGCAAGCCTTGAGACAAGCCTTGAGACTTGCCGCCGCCGCCGCCCGTCGTTGCCGGCGTCACGCCGTCTCCGCCAACAACGACAATTGCCGCCGTCCCGGTTCGTCGTTGAGGTCGGTCAAGTGGGTTGGATAGTCGCCCGTAAAACAATGGTCGGTGAATTGCGGACGGGCGGGATTGCGGACTTCGCCGACAATCGCACGGTAGATGCCGTCGACAGAAAGGAACGCCAGCGAGTCGCAGCCGATGTATTTGCGCATTTCTTCAAGCGAATGGGTCGCCGCCAGCAGCTTTTCGCGGCGCGGCGTGTCAATCCCGTAGTAATCCGGATGCGTGATCGGCGGCGAGGAGATGCGGAAATGCACTTCCTTTGCCCCGGCTTCACGCATCATCTGCACGATTTTCAGCGACGTTGTGCCGCGCACGATGGAATCGTCGATCAGCACGATGCGCTTGCCGGCGACGACGGAACGATTGGCGCTGTGCTTCATGCGCACGCCGAGTTCGCGCACCGACTGGCGCGGCTGGATGAACGTGCGCCCGACATAATGGTTGCGCACGATGCCGAGTTCGAAAGGAATTCCCGATTCCTGCGAGAAACCGATGGCGGCGGGCACGCCGGAATCGGGCACCGGCACGATCACTTCCGCGTTTACAGGGGTTTCACGCGCGAGTTGAGCGCCCATTTTTTTGCGCACGTCATAGACATGTCTGCCGTGCACAATGGAATCGGGCCGCGAAAAGTAGATATATTCGAAGATGCAAGGCCGCATCGGCATCGGCGGGAACGGTTTGTGCGATTCGATCCCGGTCGGGTTCTCCGCAGTCTTTTCCGAAATCACCACGACTTCGCCATTCTCGATGTCGCGCACGAAACGCGCGCCGATAATGTCGAGCGCGCAGGTCTCCGACGCCAGGATATAATGTCCGTCGAGTTCGCCCAGCACCAGCGGGCGAATGCCGAGGGGATCGCGCACGCCGATGAGCTTTTTGTTGGTCAGCGCAACCAGCGAATAGGCGCCCTCAAGCTGCCGCAGCGCCTCGATGAAACGGTCGAGAATACGTCCCCGCCGGCTGCGCGCGACCAGATGCAGCACCACTTCGGTGTCGGATGTCGATTGGTAGATGGCGCCCTGACGCACGAGTTCGCGCCGCAGCGCTATGCCATTGGTGAGATTGCCGTTGTGGGCGACGGCAAAGCCGCCCGAATCGAGTTCGGCGAAGAGCGGCTGGACATTGCGCAGGATGGTGCCGCCCGCTGTGGAATAGCGCACATGCCCGACTGCGGCATGGCCCGGCAAGCGCTCGATGGCGCCGTGCGACGAGAAATTGTCGCCGACAAGACCGAGCCGCCGCTCGCTGTGGAAGCGATTTCCGTCAAAGGCGACAATGCCCGCCGCCTCCTGGCCCCGGTGCTGCAGGGCGTGCAGGCCGAGCGCTGTAATGGCGGCGGCGTCGGGATGGCCGAAAATGCCGAAAACGCCGCATTCCTCGTGCAGGCGGTCGGCGTCGAGGTCTCCGTCGATCGTCTGGGGATCGTTCATGTCGGGATCGCTTGTAACGGGATCGGATGTATCGCGCAGCAACCCACCGGTCATCGCGGAACGATTCGGGTGGTTCATGGGGGCTCTCCGCTGCCTGCTGCAACTTACATGTGAACCGGCGGCGACTCGCATGCAACAATATTGTGGCACAATCGGGCCGTCGCTTGCGATGGTTCAGCGCCTTTGCGTCTGTGTCCCCTGTTGAATCAGCGCTTCGATCGATTGTGGTTCAGTTGGCCGGGCGGGGACAGGGGCCGCGCGGGGCGCCTGCGCCGCGACGGGCGCCGCCGCGCCAGGCGCAGGCGCTTCACTGCGCTGTCCAGGCCGCAGGGGCGGAGTCGGCGCGGCGGGCGCGGATTTTTCCGGATCGGCGTCCGGCGGCGCTTCGTCGCCTTTTTGCTTTTTGAACCTTTCGGAAATGCTTGCTCCCAGATTATCCGGCAGCATGGCCTGCAAGGAGGAGCCCGTCGCCTCCAGCCAGCTGCGTGTCTTGGAATTCTGCACCCAGGTCGGATAATTCTTCTCGGGCACCAGCCAGGCGAAAAACAGAAACGCGATCACGGCGAGCAGGTAGCCGCGGCCCGCTCCGAAAAGAAAGCCGAGCGAGCGGTCGAGCGCTCCGATCTTGGAATCGAGGATCATGTCCGAAATCTTCACGGTGATGATCGAAACGACAATCAGCGTGGCGAAGAAGATCGCCGTCGCCGAGGCGATCCGCGCATATTCAATTTTCGCCAGATATTGCGGATGAATATAAGGCACGCCGACGGGGTGAAAATAATAGGCGGCGGCCGCCGCCATCGCCCAGGAGACGATGGCGAGCACTTCCCGCGTGAAGCCGCGCAGCATCGAAAGGAGGGCCGAGATCAGGACGACAGCGATCAGCGCGAGATCGAGATAGGACGGCATGCAGGGGCCTCATCACGCCAAAAACGGTCGCATCAACGGGATTCAGCCCCGCGCAACCGCGCGCTTATACAAAAGTCAGGCCGTTGCGTCACTAGGCTTCGGACATGATTTTGTGCGGCATCTCTCGATTTTCCATCGCGCTTTCAAGCGTTGCTATGGCTTTCGCCGAGAAATGCACGGGGTAGCAGGGCGCCAGACGCCTCGTCGTAACGCGGACATGAGGCGCTCAGGCCTTGCGGAAGATGGCGACGGGTTAGTCTTGCCGGGCCGACAAGGCGGATAGCGCCCCCGTTCAAAGGGTCGCGCGAGAATCATCGGCGCGCCCGTCAAAACCGCCAAATTGCCCGCCGGACTGTTTGAAGAAGGCTGTGAAACGCCGATTGTTCACGCCCCAGGTGAACGCCGCTTCGCGCTTATTGGCGTGGCCATCCGCTCTCACGCCAGCCCGCACAGCACCATGCGCGCCACGGCGTGCGCTCTTGTGCGGGCGTCCAGCTTCTTGCGGGCGCCGTCGACGTGGGATTTCACAGTTGTCGCCGACAGTCCCAAGATTGCGCCGATCTCGACATCGGTGTTGCCCGCAGCGACCCAGCGCATGCATTCGAGTTCGCGCGCGGTCAAGGCGTAGGGGGGTTGTACCGCCGACGCCATGCCTTTCAGTGTGCGGCAGCGGTCGTGCGCCGCCAGCGCCAGCATATGCAGGTGGCGGCGTAAATCATCCCCCAGCGCGCGGACGCCGCCGGCCATGGCGACCAGTCCGAAATAGCCGCCGGGACCATGGATCGGCACGGAAAACCCGTCTCCCCAACCCCAGGAATTGGCTGTATTCCACAATTCGCGTTCGGCCGGCGACAGCGTGCGCGTCGCCTTTGCCTCAAGCCAGGTGAAAGGGGAAATGCGCTGGCGCGCTTCGGCGACGGTATAGTCGTGGGCGACGAAATTGCGTTCCGCGTACAATTTGCGCCAGGCTTCGGGCCAGTCGACAAAGAAAAAATAGTTTTCAGGTCCCGTTTCCGTGGGGATGAATGCTCCGCATGCCGAAGCCGTGAAACCTTCGCGCGCGATCTCGGCGCGAAAGATCGTTATCAGTTCATCAATTGAATTGCATTGCTTGAGCGCATCAAAACCCGAAGTCATTGCGACCGCCTGTTATGGCGCATCAACGCGCCTGCGTTTCAAATATTCGCATCCCAAGGCGAAGGTTTAGCCGGGGCGCGACGCTTCGCGCGCGCCCAAAGGGGGAATTTTACAAAGCGCATCTGAACAATCCTGATGGTCATTTTATAAAAACGTCATTGCATCGGCGAAGCCGCCATCAACGCGAGTTGTACGAGTTCGGACTGGCGCGATTTCCCGGTTTTCGCGAACAGGCTTTTGAGGTGCGATCTGACGGTGCCAAGCGCGGCGCCGGATCGGTCCGAAATATCCTGCAGCGAGGCGCCTTGGGCTAGCGCCAGCAGCAGCCGCAGCTCAGCGCCCGTCAGCTTGTACAATTTGGCGAGGGCTTCGCCCGGCAATTGCACTTCGCGATCGAGATCGTGAAAAAAGATTGCCGTGTGGGGAGTCGAACGTTGGCGCCCGTTTGACGCGTGGCTCAGGGGCATGAGGGAAGCGATAAGATCGCCGCCCGCCTGCTTGCGCAAGGGCAGGGACGCCGAAATTCCTTCGCCGATCGCTTGCGCCAGGGTCTTGCGGCTTTCCGAATGCGCCGCCGTCAGGACGCCGCTCATGACGCGCACTGTGTCGGCGGCGGCCAGAAGCGCGCCGGCGGTTGCGTTGACATGTATGATCTGACCGCGTTGATCGACGATCACGACCGGCGACACGAGCGCATCGATCACATCGGCCAGCCGGTTTCGTTCGATCGTCTTCTGGTCGATCATGCTGGAGATCGTAAGGGCGCGCCGGATATGCGGCGCCAGCAGACGGATTTTTTCGCGGTCGCCGTCGGCGAAGCGCGGCTGACCCAGACTGCGCGTCATCGCCAGACCACCGAAATGCCGGACGTTTTTCACAATCAACGCCGCCATCGCGTCGTGATAGCCGCGCGGGACCATCCAGTCCTTGTAGTAGCGATTGTCAAAAGCCTCGTTGCCGTTGACGTCCCGCCCGCCATTCGCGCCGAGAATTTCATCAAGGGTCAGGGCGTGATCGAGATGGGCGACGATAAAACCGTATTTGATGGAATTGAGGGTTTCGAGATCTTTGTCGAATTGCTCGTTGAAGCCTGAATCGAGGCCAACGCTCGAGCCAAAGCCTTCCCTGCCGGGGTTGTTGTTGAACAGGAACAGGCGCGCGGTGCTGCTGTTCAGATAGGCGGCAATTTCCGCCATCGTCTGTGGCCACAGGCCCGGATCGAAGGAGCAATCGTAGATGGATTCCAGCACCGACGAAAATCGTTCGAGTTCCATGGAAATCGTCGGCCCTTTCCTGATTTGGCCCCCCGGACCAGTTTGCTCGGATAAATGCATTTTTTGAGTAGGGTGATAAATCTTATGCCGAAACCCGCCAAGGTCAAGTGTCCATCCTCCAAACGGGGGAGAAGGTCGATTTCGGCCTCGACCAGTCCGCGGGCCCGGCATGCCAATGTTAAGAATTTAAAGAGGCGATGTACCCCTTGCATCCAATCTCCGCCTCCTGTAAGCCCCGGCCATCCCACAGGCGGATTGCAAAGCGCTCCTGATTCAAGGACCGCTCCGGTGGCTGGTGTTCCCAGCCAACTTGATCCGCCGAGGTTTAACCGGAGAAGACAAGTACTGGCATTGCCCGATTTTTCCATGCGTAGCCTCCTTGAGGCTGGCGCTCACTTTGGCCATCAATCGCACCGCTGGAACCCGAAGATGGCGCCGTTCATCTTTGGCGCCCGCAACAACATCCACATCATCGATCTCGCGCAGACCGTGCCTTTGCTGCATCAGGCGCTGAAGCAGGTGTCCGACACGGTCGCCAAGGGAGGCCGTGTGCTTTTCGTTGGCACCAAGCGTCAGGCCTCCGAGCAGATCGCGGAAGCGGCCAAGCGCTGCGCCCAGTATTACGTCAATTCCCGCTGGCTCGGCGGCATGCTGACCAACTGGAAGACGATTTCGGCCTCCATCAACCGTTTGCGCAAGCTGGACGAGCAACTTGGCGCCGGCGGTCCGGGCCTCACCAAGAAAGAGCGTCTGATGATGTCGCGCGAACGCGACAAGCTCGACAAGGCTCTCGGCGGCATCCGCGACATGGGCGGCACGCCCGACCTGATCGTCGTCATCGACACCAACAAGGAAGCGCTGGCGATCAAGGAAGCCAACCGCCTCAACATTCCCATCGCGGCGATCGTCGATACCAACTGCAACCCCGACGGCATCCAGTTCCCGGTTCCCGGCAACGACGACGCCGGACGCGCCATTGCGCTCTATTGCGATCTTTTCGCCCGCGCCGCCATCGATGGCATCTCGCGCGGTCAGGGCTCGCAGGGCATGGACATCGGCGCGATGGAAGCGCCGCCCGCCGAGCCCACGCTCGCCGAGACGTCAGTGGCGATCGCCGAAACGTTCGAAGCGCCCGTTGAAGTGTTTGAAATTCTGACCGCCCCGCGCGGCGCGCCCGACGATCTCGCGAAGTTGCAGGGCGTCGGCCCACAAGTCATTAAAAAGCTCAATGAAGGCGGCATCTTCCATTATTGGCAGCTCGCTTCCATGACGGGCGACGATGTCGCCAAACTTGACGCTTCGCTGAAACTGAGCGGTCGAATCGCCCGTGACAAATGGGTCGATCAGGCGCGCACTTTGATGGCCGGCTGAATCTGTTCATAGCCAGCCTCGCGCTGGCGTTCCTACCGCGCCGGCGTTCCATAGCGAAAGCTTTGGCGGCCGGCGCGTGTTTTTGTAAAATGGAGAGAACCCATGGCGACGATCACCGCAGGCATGGTGAAGGATCTGCGTGAAAAAACCGGCGCGGGCATGATGGATTGCAAGGGCGCGCTGTCGGAAACCGGCGGCGACGTCGAGGCCGCAATTGACCTGCTGCGCAAGAAAGGCCTGTCGAAGGCCGCCAAGAAATCCGGACGCGTCGCCGCCGAGGGCCTTGTCGCCATCGCCGTGCGGGGCACGCAGGGCGTTGTCGTCGAGGTGAATTCGGAGACGGACTTTGTCGCCCGCAACGGCGAGTTTCAGGCGCTGACCCGCGCCATCGCCGCTGTTGCGCTTGAGACCGGCGAAGCCGATGTCGAGAAGCTGAAGAACCATCATTATCCCGGCGGCGGCACGGTGGCGGACGCCATCGCCAATTCCATCGCCACGATAGGCGAAAACATGACGTTGCGTCGCGCCTCTGTGCTCAAGGTCGCGCACGGCTGTGTTGGCCATTACGTTCACAACGTCATCGCCGACGGCCTCGGCAAGATCGGCGTAATAGTAGCGCTGGAATCGACGGGCGACGCCGCCGCGCTCGCCACGCTCGGTCGCCAGATCGCCATGCACGTCGCCTCGGCTTCGCCGGTGGCGCTGGAGGCGTCCATGATTGATCCCGCCATTCTCGAGCGGGAGAAGAACATTCTGCGCGAGAAAAACGCCGGCAAGCCCGCCAACGTGCTGGAGAAGATCGTTGAATCCGGTCTGAAGACTTATTTTAAAGAGGTCTGCCTGCTCGATCAGGCTTCCAACCATCCCGATCACGCCGGCAAGACCATTGCCCAGGCGGTGAAGGAATCCGAAGGCAGGATCGGCGCGCCGGTCGCGTTGAAGGGCTTCGCCCGTTTCCAGCTCGGCGAAGGCATCGAAAAGGGCGAGGAAATGGACTTCGCCGCCGAAGTCGCGA
Source organism: Hyphomicrobiales bacterium (assembly GCA_025363375.1). Taxonomy (GTDB): domain Bacteria; phylum Pseudomonadota; class Alphaproteobacteria; order Rhizobiales; family Beijerinckiaceae; genus Terripilifer. Next base: position 12,601 of record JANYDZ010000148.1, on the reverse strand, counting down.
GCATGACAAAAGGCTGAGCGCCGCGCTTTGCGCATGGCTCTCGCGTTGCGATTGGCGGGACGTGAAACGAGACTGGGTTTCGAGGCGGCGGCAGGATCGAGCGGCAAGATCGAACTGCGAGCCGCCGTTTTCTTGCGCGGCTTCCGCGCCTGGTGGGGCCATGAGCGCGAGCGCTGAGTTCAAAGCTGACGGGCAGGGCGGCGCGCCGCCCGCCAAGCCCACGCCCTCCGGCGCTCTGGCCGGACCTGTCACCAGTATTCTCTGGCTCATGTGCCTTGCGCATTTCCTGCACGACACCCTTCAGGCGTTGCTGTCCTCGATCTACCCCATCCTGAAAGACACCTATCATCTCGATTTCACGCAGATTGGCGTTATGGCCCTGTGTTTCCAGATCACGGCGTCGCTGTTGCAACCTTTGGTTGGCTGGTTCACGGACAAGCGTCCCATGCCGTGGTCGTTGCCCTGCGGCATGCTGGCGACCACCTTCGGTCTCTACCTGTTGGCGACAGCGACCACCTATCCGGCCCTGTTGCTGGCCGCCGCCATGGTGGGCACGGGCTCCTCGATATTCCATCCCGAGGGCTCGCGCGTGGTGCGCATGGCCGCCGGCGGCAAGCTGGGCACAGCGCAATCGACCTTTCAGGTCGGCGGCAATTTCGGCCAGGCGTCGGGACCGCTGAGCGCGGCCTTCATTATCGTGCCGCTGGGCCAGAAAGGCATTCTCTGGTTCGCGGGCGTGGCTTTCCTTACATTCGCCCTGTTGGCTTATGTGGGGCGCTGGTATGCGGCGAATGTCGAGGCGGCGACCCGACGCGCGCGCCGGGCGGCGGCGCAGGCGGGCGCCGCGCTGTCGAGCAAAAAAGTCGCGCTGGCGATCGGCATCCTGCTGCTGCTGATGTTTTCAAAGAGCGTCTACACGGCGAGTCTCAACACCTTCTACGTGTTTTTCCTGATGGAGAAATTCCAGCTGTCGTTGCGCGACTCGCAGCTTTGTCTCTTTCTCTACATGGCCTCCGTGGCGGCGGGAGTTTATTTCGGCGGCCCCATTGGCGATCGCTTCGGGCGCAAAACCATCATCTGGTTTTCAATCCTTGGGCCGCTGCCGTTCACGCTGCTGCTGCCCTACGTGGATTTGCATTGGTCAATCGCGCTGACGCTGGTGATTGGTTTCATCATGTCATCGTCGCTCTCCCAGATCGTCGTCTACGCCATAGAACTGGCGCCGACGCGCACGGGGATGCTGGCGGGCCTGTTTCTGGGGCTGGCCTTCGGTTTCTCCGGTATCGCAGCGGCGGGACTGGGGTGGGTGGCGGACCGCTGGAGCGTCGAAATTGTCTATCAAATCTGCGCGTTCATGCCGGCGTTTGGGCTTCTGACGTGGTTTCTGCCGGATTTGGGGGCGAAGCGGGGGTAGCGGACGCGCCTGATTTTCGCTTTCCGCAAAAGTTCGAATGTGTCGCGGGTTGCCGACAGTTTCACCCTCTTGCCGAAAACTCCTTCCAGAATTTTGCGGAGCCCGGATGCAGCGGCACGTCCATCGGGCTCGATGGCGTCTCGGTGAACACTTCGCGCAGGCCTTCGTACTCGTCTTCCCAGACGATCTGTTTTTCGCGCGCGGCGATGGCCTTGGCGACTTCGTAGGCGGTTTGATCGGGAAGCTTCTCGCTCGCGTAGAGCGGCCAGCCGCTGTAGTCGATGCAATCGTGGTCGTGCGATGAGCCCCACTTGCCCTTGGGCAGGACGACTCTGCGCCAGCCGAGGCCGGCGAGATAGTCGAAGTGGCCTTTATCGAGATCGACGAGCTGCATGCCATGTTTCAGCGCGGGCTCAAGCCAGGTGACGAGGCCTTCGTCGAAAATGGCTTCCAGCGTACCGTCGGCGAGCGCGTCCATGCGGCGCTTGTCGTTGGGCGCGCCGGTGAGGTTGAGCTTGCCGCCCCAGGACACGATGTCGGCGAGGCTGAAGCCGTAATAGGACAGGGCTTGATCGATGAAGACGCGCGTTGAATGGGTCACGTCCTCCTTCACCGAAACATGCAGCGGATATTTGCGGTCCTTCACGTCCTTGAGGGATTTCAGGCCCGTCTTCGGGTTGACCATGAAGACAAAGCGGTCGTAGCTCGGATACATCGCGATCATGCGCACGGGCATCGGCGATTTCCAGAAGCCGACGCCGCGATAGGCCTGGGTGAGAAAACCCGAGGGGTTGACCATCGACATTTCAATGCCGCCGCCGATGACGTCGGTGAGTAGAATGGGAGAGCCCGTGGCCATGCGCAGCCATGGGCGGAACGCTTCGCCCGAGCCGTTGCCGACGGCGACGCACATATCGCGATTGCCGCCATAGGGGGTATCGGGATTGCCTGCGACATCGAGGCCAATCTCCCAGAGAAATTTGGCGCGCCGAAAATTCGCGCCGCGCGGCAGCGGATAGGTCATGGGGATTCCTCCTGTGTGTGCCGGCACGATCGCATGGGGCAGGGGCGGGCTCAAGGCGGCAGGTGGGCTCGCGTATTGGCTACGCGCGCGCCGGCGCGGTCACGCTGTTTCGATTCCCCAACTATCCATGTGCTTCTTCGCGTTCCGGCGGGGCTGTGTCGAACATTAGGGGCGTCGTGGGGGATTCAGGCATGAACGACCGCGGACTTGCCTGGCAACACCTTTGCGGGGACGCGCCTTTTGTCCGACTACACCAATCGCGACTGCGCCTTTGCCGCCGCAATAAAGCTGGCAAACAACGGATGGGGCTCGAAGGGGCGCGATTTGAGTTCCGGATGGTATTGCACGCCGATGAACCAGGGGTGTTCGGAGATTTCCACCGTCTCAGGCAGCAGGCCATCCGGCGACGTTCCTGCGAATCGCAGCCCCTTCGCCTCGAGCCGCTCCCGATAGGCTGTGTTGACCTCGTATCGGTGGCGGTGTCGCTCGCTGATGTCGCTCGAACCATAGATCCCCGCGATTTTCGAGCCGGCAGCCAGTCGCGCGGGAAACGCGCCGAGGCGCATGGTGCCGCCAAGGTCGCCTCCCGCCTTGCGCAGTTCGAGTTCGTTGCCGCGCATCCACTCGGTCATCAAGCCAACCAGCGGCTCCTTCGTCGGACCGAATTCGGTGGAGTTTGCGCCTTCGATCCCGGCCAGCGAACGCGCGGCTTCGATGACCGCCATCTGCATGCCAAAGCAAATGCCGAAGTATGGGACTTTGCGTTCCCTGGCGAATCGCGCCGCGAGAATCTTCCCCTCGGCGCCGCGTTGCCCAAAACCTCCGGGCACGAGAATGCCATGGACATGCTCGAGGTGCGGCGCGGGATCGCCGCCTTCAAAAATTTCGGACTCGATCCAGTCGAGGTTTACTTTCACCCGGTTGGCAAGGCCGCCATGGGTGAGCGCTTCGATCAGCGATTTGTAGGCGTCTTTCAGGCCCGTATATTTTCCGACGACGGCGATGGTGACTTCGCCTTCGGGAGAATGGGTGCGCTGGCTGACGGCGGTCCACCGGGTCATGTCCGGCTTTGGCGCGGGCTCGATGCCGAAGGCGGCGAGCACCTCGCGGTCAAGGCCGGCGTCGTGATAGGCGCGGGGAACATCGTAGATGGAGCCGACGTCGCGGGCCTCAATGACGGCGCTCTCGCGCACGTTGCAGAAGAGACCCAGCTTGCGCCTCTCCCCGGGCGGAATCGCGCGGTCGGTGCGGCACAGCAGGATATTCGGCGCGATGCCGATGGAGCGAAGCTCCTTCACTGAATGTTGTGTCGGTTTGGTCTTCAGTTCACCCGCCGTGGGGATATAGGGCAGCAGCGTCAGATGCACATATATCGCGTGATTGCGCGGGAGGTCGTTGCCGAGCTGGCGGATGGCCTCGAAAAACGGCAAGCCCTCGATATCGCCGACGGTGCCGCCGATCTCGACCAGCACGAAATCATAGGATTCGTTGCCCTCGCGCACGAATTCCTTGATGTGGTTCGTCACATGCGGGATCACCTGCACGGTGCCGCCGAGGTAATCGCCCCTGCGCTCCTTGGCGATGATCTCCTGGTAGATGCGCCCGGTGGTGATATTGTCCTGTTTCGTCGCGGGACGGCCTGTGAATCGCTCGTAATGGCCGAGGTCGAGATCGGTTTCCGCGCCGTCGTCGGTGACGAAGACCTCGCCATGCTGCGTCGGGCTCATCGTGCCGGGATCGACGTTCAGATAGGGGTCGAGTTTGCGCAGGCGAACCGTGTAGCCACGCGCCTGAAGAAGAGCTCCGAGGGCTGCGGAGGCAAGCCCTTTTCCGAGCGATGACACCACGCCGCCGGTGATGAAAATGTACCGCGCCATGGGGTTGTAGAACTATCCCTCGCGGTGTGATTCGCAAACAGCAAATGTGGGCGGGCGAGAGCCGTCCACACATCCTTTGGCTTGGCCGTTCGCGTCGGACTTACTGGCGCGGTGGTTCGGGCGCGGCGGGCGGAGCTGGCGTCGCCGGAGCGATGGGCGCTCCGGGCGAGCGTTGCTCCTCGATCTGCTTGAGCTGGTCGAGAACGCTGCCGCCTGTGGGCGCGGTCTGGCCGGCGGGCGTCACGCCTTCGAAAATCGATTTCTGTTGCCGGCCCATGTTGGCGATCACGGTCAGGCCAAGGCTGGTGCAGAAGAAAATCGCCGCGAGAATGGCTGTGGCGCGGGTCAGGGCATTCGCCTGACCGCGCCCGGTCATGAACCCGCCGCCGCCGCCCACGCCAAGAGCACCGCCCTCGGAACGCTGCAAAAGCACGACAATGACGAGGCCGACAACAACGATCAGATGAATGGCTATGATGATGGTTTGCATGGATGTCCCGATGGGCGGCCAGACCCTTGAGTCCGTCTGGCGTTATATAGGGCGGGTTCGTACAGGATAAAGCGGGGCATGGGAAGCGCGGGGAGCGCCAGGTCGCCGCCCGCGCGCCCCTCACGCCCACCTGAGCTTTTCCAGAATGCTCTTGCCCATGATCCAGTCTTTATCTTCCTCCGACAGGAATTTCAGCTCCTCGGTGAAATGCGCGACGCGCTGTTTCATTGTGCCCCTGGCGAAGGAATTGGTGATGTCCGTTCCCCAGTGACAACGGCGCGGGCCAAAGGCGTCGAACAGCCGCCTGATGTGCCCGTCCATGTCGTGCCACGGATAGGCCTCCTTCGAAAACAAAGGCGAGGCCGAGAGTTTGACCGAGACGTTCGGATATTTCGCCAGAGAGGCGGATTCTGCGATGGCCTTGTCGAGCATGTTGTTTTGCATTGCGGCGGTCGAAACCCCCATGTGGTCGATGATCAGCTGCAATCGCGCATGTTTTTCGGCGATGGGGCCGAACAGCGATGTTTGCCCGTTGGTGAGAAACATCACCGGCAAATTCGCCTTTTCCGCCGCGGGCCAGAACCAGTCGGTCTTGCCCTCGGCGAATGATTTCGACAATTCGCCGGCAATGTTGAGGCGCACGCCCAGCACATTTGGCTGATCGCGCCACCCCGTCAGGCGGCGCGCCTCGAAGGGGTCTTCAAGGTCGATGCGGCCCATGGTGGCGAACCGCCCAGGATATCTGCGCGCGGCTTCCTGCCCATAGTCCACGCGCATGCCCTCCAGCGTCGGCGGCACGATGACGAGCCGATCGACGCCGCCTTCGTCCAGAATTGGCAACACGCGTTCGATGGTCATGGGCTCGGGCAATTGCGCCTGTGTGCCCGGCGCCCAGGGACGGTCGGGCGTGTTGGCTTTCCAGAGATGGATTTGAGCATCGACGACAAGGCGCTTTCCGGCTGGCGGGTTTTGCGCGACGGCCGGCCCAACGGCGAGCGGGGCGATAGCGCCCAGGGACGTACCGAGAAAATGGCGACGCGTGAGCATGTGCGGAAGCCCCCCTTGATGCGCTTTTTCGTTCAGTTGAAGACGCGGCGAGGGCGTGATTGTGCCTGCTCCAGGATCGTCCGGCAACGGGAAATTCGGGACGGGAAATTCGGGAGCCGGCGACGCCGGACTTGTTGACGAACACGCCCTTGCCTTGCGCGCGGCGCCCCGCCATGATCGCGGGCTTCATCAATTTCAGAGGTAGGGTCCATGACCATCGAGTTGCACACGTGGGACACGCCGAACGGCAGGAAAATCAGCGTGGCGCTCGAAGAAATGGGCCTGACCTACGGCGTGCATTCCATCAACATCGGCAAGGGCGAGCAATTCGATCCCGCATTTTTGCAAATCAGTCCCAACAACCGCATACCCGCCATCGTCGATCCCGAGGGCAACGGCGGCAAGGGTCAAAGCGTTTTTGAATCCGGCGCCATCCTGCTTTATCTCGCCGAGAAAACCGGCAGGTTTCTGCCCGCTTCGGGACCGGGGCGCGTCGCCGCGTGGGAATGGCTGATGTGGCAGATGGGCGGTTTTGGCCCCATGCCGGGTCAGATGCATCATTTCCTTGGCCTTGAGAACGAAGCGGACAGGCGCTACGGCCTTGAGCGGTATCATAAGGAAACATTGCGTCTTTACGGCGTCGCCGACAGGCGCCTCGCCAATGTCGCGTTCTTCGCCGGCGACATTTCCATCGCCGATTTCGCGGTGCTGGGCTGGGCGTGGCGGCACGAACGCCACAAGGTGGACCTTGCGGAATTTCCGCATGTGAAACGCTGGTACGACACGATGATGGAGCGCCCCGCGGTGCAGCGCGGCTTTTCCGTGAAGCTGACGAAGTAGGTCAAACGAGCGCGGCGCGGATCGCCTCAATCATGCCGGCGTAGTCGGCTTTATGCGCGCGCTTCGCGGTGAAACACAAACATTTTCCGCTACGTCGCCCTTGGCAACCCGTAAAACGCCCGCGCGTTTTCCCTGAAAATTCCGTCGCGGATCGCCAGCGGCAGGCTCTGGGGTATCACCACATTCGGATCGTCGAAATCCCAGTGCGGATAGTCCGAGGAGAACATCAGCCTGTCGTGGCCGATCCATTCCCAGGTGGTCAAAAGATCTTGCGGGCGCTCGGGCTCGTCGATGGGTTGCGTGGTGAACCAGAAGTGATCGCGGATATATTCGGAGGGTTTGCGCCTGAGATGGGGAACTTCGGCGCGCAGGCGCGACCATTGATTGTCAAGCCGCCATTTCAGCGCGGGGACCCACGCAAAGCCAGGCTCGATCAGGACAATTCGCAGCGCAGGAAACGTCTCGAACACGCCTGATATCACCATGCTCGCGATGAACGCCTGCATGGTCTGCACGTTGGTGTGATGTTCTTCGAAATAATAGGACGGCCAGCCAGCCCCGGTCACCGCGTGGCCGCCCTGGCCGCCCACGTGCAGGCCCAGCGGCAACCCGTGTTTCACCGCCGCCTCGAAAATCGGCCAGTAACGTTTTTGCCCCAACGGTTCGGCGGAACGCGGCGGCAGCATCACCTGCACGAAGCGCTTGTCATGGGCGCGCTTGCCAATCTCCGCGACCGCCGCCGCCGCGTCTTCGTGCGGCACGATGATTGAACCCTTCAGGCGCGGTTCCGGGTCCAGCCAGGCGGCGATCTGCCAGTCGTTGAGAGCGCCGCACAAGGCCGCCGCGTAGTCGGTTCGGCGCTGATCGGCGGCGCGCGTAGCGAGCGGGGTCAATATGCCGAACTCGATATTGAGCGGATCAAGGTGCTGTGCGCGCATGAACGCGAGATCGGACCCCGGCGGTCCTCCATCGGGCGGCCAGGCGTCGGCGCGGCTGATGGCGGGATGAAAGCGCGGATAGACGATCGTGTCCTGATAGGTCTCGCGCGAGTGGTTGCCGAACATCGCCATGTGGTCCCGCCACTGGCTGGACAAATAGGGCTTGAGATCGGCGGGCGAGCGCATGGAAGGATGCACGTCGCAATCGATGAAGGGCACGCCGTTGGGCTTTGAAGATTGGGGTTTCGCGGGCTTGACGTCGCCGGCCTTGGCGGGTGCGTTCATCGGCGCCTCCTGCGCGTTGATTTTCGCCGATAGTATAGCCGCGCTGCGGAGCCCGACAAAGCGGGTGTTGCGCGGGCGGCGCGCCGTCTTTACGGTTTGCGTTCGGACAAGGGAGTATTGGGTTGATTACGCAAGGCGCCGTCGATTGCGATCTGCATCCCTCGCCGCGCGATATCCGCGCCATCCTCCCTTACATGGACGAGTTCTGGCGCGAGCAGGTGATTTTGCGCGGCATTGATCGTTCCGCGCTCAACCTCGCATCGTATCCCCTCAATGCGCCGACAAGCTGCCGCCCGGATTTTAGACCCTCCGCCAGCCCGCCCGGCAGCGATTTCGACATGCTGAAGACGCAGGCGCTCGACGGCTTCGGCCTGCGCTACGGCATTTGCAACACGCTGCACGGCGCGCTGGCTTTGCGCAGCGAAGATATGGCGGCGGCCTTTTGCCGCGCGCTGAACGACTGGATGACGAAGGAATGGCTGGATCGCGATCCGCGCCTGCGCGCTTCCATCCTCATCCCCTTTGAGGGCTCCGACCTCGCGGTTGAGGAAATCGCGCGCTGCGCAAAGGACCCGCGCTTTGTGTCGGTGCTCATGCTGGCGATGCCGGAAATGCCCGTCGGGCGGCGCAATTACTGGCCAATTTACGCGGCGGCGCAAGAACATGGCCTCACGGTTTCAATCCACGCGGGCTCGACATTTCGCCAACCGCCGACATCGATCGGGTGGCCTTCAACATTGATCGAAGACAATCTCGCGCAATCCGCCGCGTTTGAAAACGCGTTGCTGAGTCTCATTGCCGAGGGTGTATTTTCGCGCTTTCCGAAACTGAAAGTCGCGTTTCTGGAAGCCGGCTTCATGTGGCTGCCCTCGTTCATGTGGCGGGCGGGAAAAACCTGGCGCGGCGTGCGGCCGGAAGTGCCCTGGGTGGACCGGCCGCCCGCCGAATTTGTGCGTGAACACGTGCGCCTTTCCATCCAGCCCTACGACGCGCCGCCGGACGCGGACGATTTGCGCGTGGTGCTCGAACAGATTGGCTCCGATGAATTGCTGCTGTTCTCGACGGATTATCCGCACTGGCAATTCGATGGATTAGAGGCGCTGCCGAAGGCGTTCCCGCGGGATTTGGCGCGAAAGATCTTGGTGGAAAATCCGTTGCAGGCGTTTCCGCGTTTGGAGAACGCGCCGTCTTTTTCCCGCGAGCGGGGGAAGGCGCGTTGCTAAATCAATACGCGCTGTAAATCTTCCGCGCCAAGGCTCCCATCGCGTCGCGCTCCGCCGGATTCGTGGTGCCCAACAGCTTCACGCCCGCATAGGGCCGCGCCTCCGGCGCCGCACGCTCGATCGCGCCCTCGACCGTCGGCGGCATCCAGCCGTTGGCGTAGACCATCTGCGATTCAATCTCGAGAAAATGATTGATCATGAGGCGCGCGGCGTTGGGATGCGGCGCTTTCGTCAACACCGCGAAATCCATCGCTGAATAGGGCGTGCCGTCGCTCGGCAACAAAGCTTTTACCGGCAGGCCGTTGAAGTCGGACACAAGCCCATAGACCTGCGGAATATAAAACGGATATTCGCCGCGCGCGACGCGCCGCGCGTCGTTGGCGGGATCCCTGCTGAAGGTCAAAGCCTGCGCCGCCAGCTTTTCGTGAAAGCTCTCGCCATAGGTCTTGTAAAGCACCGTGAACAAACCATTGCCCGCGCCGATGGGGCGCAGATCGTCGGAGAGAATCCTGCCTTTCCATTTCACGTCAAGCAGATCGGTCCATGATTTCGGCGCTTCTTCCGGCTTGACGAGACTGGTGTTCATCAGGATGCCGTAGGCTTGGGTGTAAATGGGCACGCTGATCCTGGTGGCGCTGAACGGCGCGCGTAAATTCTTCGCGTTGGGCAGGAAGGGCAGGGGCGTCGCGTATTCGCCCGTCGTCTGTTGCTGCACGATCACCGACTCCGCGTGCAATTGCAGATCGCCGAGAAACCGCCCCGCCGCGTGCTCGGTGCGAATTCGCTCGGTCATCTCGCTGCCGCGCGCGGTGATGGATTGCACCTTGATGCCGTATTTGGACTCGAATGTTTTCGCCACAGTTTCGTAGAGCGGCACGCCGAGCCCGGCGTTGTAGACGACGACGACGCCTTCCTTCCTGGCGTCTTCGACGACTTTCGACCATTCGGCGTCTTGCGCGAGGGTCGGGCCGGCGAGCACGGCGATAACAAGCGTCGAAATCCATTTAAGCGCGGACATGCGTTCCTCCCGAATTGCGCAAGGCTCGCAAGGGCCTTGCGCGCTGTCAATGCGCGCTGGCATGCGCGCTGGCAATGATTGACGCGTCAGGCTATTGCGTCACAATGGACAAAACATCGGGATTCCCTAAATGAAAATCGTCCTGCAGGCCTCGCTTGGCCGCGCGCAAGTGGAAAAGCGCCTGCGCGAAATCGCGGGCTCGAGCCTCGTCTACGCCGATGACGCCGCCGCCCTCGCGCGCGAACTCGCGGACGCCGACGCTCTCGTTTATTCCGACCTGGCCTATAACGCGCAAGCCGCCGAAGCCGTAAAAAACGGCGCGCCGAATTTGCGCTTCATCCAGCTTCTGACCGCCGGCTACGACAATATCGCCCGCCTCGGCGCGCGGCCCGACATCAAGGTGGCCAACGCGGGCGCGGCCTTTTCCTTGCCCGTCGCGACCCACGCCATCGCGCTGCTCTTCGCCCTGCAACGCCGCTTGCCCGACGCGATCGCCAACCGGCCGAAGCACGCCTGGGAACGCGGTTACGCGGCGCAAGCGTCGATCCCCGCCGGCGGCGCCATCGCGATCGTTGGCTTCGGCCCCATCGGGCGCGAGATCGCGCGGCTGCTAAAACCGTTCGGCGCGCATATCATCGCCGTCACGCGCTCGGGCAAGGCCGATGCGTTGGCCGACGAATGCGTCGCGGTTGCGAATTTACGCGCGGTGCTGCCGCGCGCGGACGCGATCGTCCTCGCGCTGCCGCTTGACGAGTCCAGCCGTCACCTTCTCGGCGCGGCGGAATTCGCGCTGTGCAAGAAGACCGCGCTGATCGTCAACATCGCGCGCGGCGGCGTGACCGATCAACTCGCGTTGAAGGCGGCGCTGGAAAGTGGACAGATCGCCGGCGCGGGCGTCGATGTCGCCGAGCCCGAGCCGCTGCCGGCGGCCCATCCCCTGTGGGACGCGCCCAACCTCATTCTCACGCCGCATTACGCGGGCGCCTGCGGGCCCGTGGCGGGCGAGCGCATGGCGGATGTGGTGGGGGCGAATGTGCTGCGGTTTATCAAGGGCGAAAAATTGCAGCATCTGGTGGCGCTGTGACGCGGGGGCCGACAGCTCTGGTTCCAGGCGGGGCGCCGGGCGCGCTCAGTATTTAAGCAGATTCTTCATCGCGTTCTTCAGGAACGATTGTTCCGCGCCGGCGGTCGGCGTGGTGCGCGTCACAAGGTCGACGACGCGGCCATCCTCGACGCCGTAATTGGCGATCCGTTCGACTTTTTTCTTGCCGTCGAAATAGACTGCGTAGACCCGCTGATCGACTATTTCGGCTTTCGAATAAGCGAGGGCCTGGGAGGATTTCTGGCTGATGTAGTACCAGGCGCTGCCGCCTACTGTGGATGTGGTCGTGGGCGAGCCGAGCACCGCGAGCACCTGTTCCGCGGACGAACCAACGCGCACCTGGCTGAGCAGGTTCTCGTCCATGACATACCCGTGCTGAAGATCCCCGTCGAAGCCGACGCATCCGGCCAATGCGCTGGAAAAAGCCGCCGCCAGGCAGAAGGTGAACAGACGGCGCGACGCCGCTGCGCCTGAATTCGATTCCTTGAGAGAATGCCGGGAGGGCTGTCGCATTTCCGATCCAGTTCCTAGGTCGATGCCGTCACAAAGGGCGGCGCCGGGTTTAAACAGGTCGCCAATATCAGGATTCGCTTGTATCACACGCCGCCGATGCCTAACCGTCGCGTCAGGCAATTGCAAGGATCGGCAATCCCCGGGATTGCGGTGGATGAAAGACCAATATGATCTTTTCACTGTTTCGACGCTCTCCACGTCAGCCTGTCATTGACCGGCTTCACGGCGAGATCATGGCGGCGGCGCGTCAACCCGTCCTGTTTGTGGAATATGGCGTTGCCGATACATTCGAGGGGCGGTTCGAAATTCTGGCGCTGCTGGCGACGTTGCCCGTGCGGCGCCTTGCGCAGCTCGAAGCTCCGGGACCTGACCTGGCGCAGGAACTGACCGATTCGGTGTTCAACTCGTTCGATGACGCCCTGCGGGCGCTGGGGATCAGCGATGTCGGCGTTCCCAAGCAAATCCATAAACTGGCTTCCGGGTGGCTCGGCCGCCGGCAGGCCTATGCGGCGGCGCTTGATGCAAAGGACGGCGGCCTTCTGGACGCGGCGCTCGCGCGCAACGTGTTTGGCGGCGCAAAGGCGTTGGACGAAGCAATGGTCCAGCGACTGGCCCGCTATGTCAGGGCAACGGCGGCGGCGCACGATTCGGCCAGCCTTGATGTTTTCATCAAGGCGCGGGCTCCATTTGTATCCGCCGACACGATAGATTGAGGCAAGATCATGAAAATGCAACGAAAAGCAAGCATCACTGAATTGCCGAAGGGGCCGTTCTTCCGGCGTTTCGCCGTCGAGGCGGCGCGGGACAAAAAGGCGTTCGTAGAGATCGAG
>JANYDZ010000124.1 GCA_025363375.1 Hyphomicrobiales bacterium | reverse complement strand
CACGGTCGGCACGGGATCGCTCGGCGCGCTGGTGCATCAATTGAACGTCGCGCTGCTGCGCAAGGGAGGCGTCGACGTTTCAAAGGTGCGCTTCGTCAACATCGGCTCCAGCGCCGATGTATTCCGCGCGGCGATGATCGGCACGATCGACGCGGGCACCGGCGAGGTCGCGATTATAGATCACGCCGAGAAGTTCAAGGTCAGATTCATTCCAGGCTCCAACATGTCCACCGAGCTGACGGAATATACTTTTCAGGGCGCATGGACATCCGAGCGCGCCATGGAGACCAAGCGCGATCTGCTTGTGCGCACATTGGCCGCCTACGCGAAGCTTTACCGCTTCGTCCACAAGCCGGAGGCCCGCGAGCCATTCATCAAGGCGTATCTGACCTTTCTTAAAAGCGCCACGCAGGACGACGCCGAGGCCATGTGGGCCTATGTGCAGCGCTACAAGCCCTACGCGGAAAATCTTGTGCTCGAACCCGAACGGCTGCGTTACATGCAGCAGTTGAACGTCGATCTCGAAGTGCAGAAGACGGTGATGCCGTTTGAACGCGTCGCCGACATGTCGGTCGCGCGGGAAGCGTTGAAGCTGCTGTGAACGCGCTCCTGCGCGAATGGCCTGGCCCACGCTCGAAGACGCGTCGTCGCCCGCTCTCGCGGCGACGAATGGCGCGTTGACGCAGCGCCCTATTCGTATCAGCATGCTGATGTTCGAGGCGACGCAGGATCGCCGCAACGGGAGGTTCACGTGTCCAGACTTCATTTTCATGGGGCCGTCGCGGCGGCGCTGTTTTTGACAACCGCCCTGGTTCCGGCGAACGCCGCCGACATGACCTTCGAACGCGCGCTGAACGCCGACAAAGAGCCGCAAAACTGGCTGCTGCACCACAAGAATTATCAGGCGCACCGCTTTTCCCAGTTGAAGGACATCAACGTCGACACCGTCAAGAATCTCAAGATGGCGCAAATCCTGGCGCTGGGCGGGCTGATGTCGGGTGGGCGCTACGAACACGGCAATCTCGAGGCGACGCCGCTTGTCGAGGACGGCGTCATGTATGTGCCCGATGGTTGGGGCGCGGTTTACGCCATTGACCTGACCTCGGGGCGCAAGGGCGTCATCAAATGGAAGATGGACCCGGGCATCGACCGCGCCTGGGCGGGCGATGTCGCCTGCTGCGGCGTCAACAACCGCGGCGTGGCGCTGTGGAAGGACAAGGTGATTTCGATTTCGCTCGACGGGCGTATTTTCGCGATCAACAAGGCGACCGGCGAAGTCGTGTGGGAACGCAAGATCGCGGAACCCGCCGTCGGCGAAACCATCACCGCCGCGCCGCTGGTGATTCGAGATTTCGCCATCACGGGGTCGGCTGGCGGCGAGTTCGGCATCCGCGGCTGGATCGACGCGACCGATCTCAACACCGGCAAGCCGGCGTGGCGCACGCATACAATTCCCGGCAAGGGCGAGCCCGGCAACGAAACGTGGAAGGACGGCAAAGACCGCTGGAAACACGGCGGCGCGTCCGTCTGGGTGACCGGCACCTACGACGCGCAGATCGACACGTTCTATCAGGGCATCGGCAATGCCGGCCCCGATTACGATCCCGAATACCGCCCCGGCGACAACAAATGGGCGGCGAGCGGACTGGCGTTGAGCCCCGTCGACGGCAAGATCAAATGGGGCTTTCAATACACGCCGAACGATCCCTACGATTTCGACGAAATCGCCGAGCACCCGATCATCGACATCATGGTCGACGGCCAGGCGCGCAAGATCATCAGTTACGCGGCGCGCAACGGCTTTCACTACTCGCTCGACGCCGTCAACGGCTCCTTCATCGCGGGCAGACAATATGTCGACAAGCTCACATGGTCGAAGGGGCTCGACGCCAAGACCGGCAAGCCGCTTGAATACGACCCCTCGAAGGACGTGCAATCCTACGTCGCCAACAGCGCGCCGAGCCGCGCGCGCCCCAAGACCGACATCAAATGCCCGCCAACCAGCGGCGGAAAAAACTGGCAGCCGGCCTCCTACAGCCCGGACCTGCAAATGAAGTTCGTCACCACGATCGAAGGCTGCAACCAGCTTGAGATGAAGGTGCAGGACGATTTTGTCGATCAGGGCGGCGCCGTGAAACCGCGCGACCGCTTCACCGGCGGCAGCGGCATCTATCCCGAGCCGATCTATGGCGCCATCAAAGCGATCCATCCCGTGACCGGCGAGACCCTCGCCAACACCAAACTCACCTATCCCAACTGGTCGGGCACGTTGGCGACGGCGGGCGGCGTTGTCTTCACCGGACATATGGACGGCGAACTCACCGCCTACAACGCCAAGGACCTGAAGGAAATCTGGAGCTTCAATCTGGGCTGCGGCATCATGGCGCCGCCAATCACCTATGCCATCAACGGCAAACAATATCTGGCGGTGCTCTCGGGTCCGCACTGGCTGCGGCCGAAGCCCGCCGCGCTGAAGGACACCTCGCCCTGCTCCATGCTAAACGTTTTCACGCTATAGGCACGCAAGCGTGGACCAAACGTCAGTCTCCCCTCCCCGTTTACGGGGAGGGGAGAAACGGGGCCTGCGGGCGACGCCCTGATGCGACGCCATTTCAAGCAAGGCTGTTTCGGGAATAACGGACAATGAATTTTGCAAGCATGGTATTGCGGCTGTCGCGCGCCGCTTTGTTGCCCGCGGGCCTGTTGCTGGCGTGCGCAGCCACGCAGGCACGGGCGCAAACGCCCGTGCCCGAGGACGCGCGCACGCTCGAATTCGGCAAGGATATTTTTAAAACCAAAGCGCGCTGCCAGTTCTGCCACAAATGGGACGGCACGGGCGATCAGGGCTATGGCGGCAACGCGCTGTCCCTGCGCAAAACCGAACTGACGCGCGAGCAACTGACCGAGGTCGTCAAATGCGGACGCCTGGCGACCGAGATGCCGTACCACGACAAATTCGCCTATACGGACAAGCGCTGCTTCGGCGTGACGCGCGAACAGGCGGGCGCGGAAGCGCCGCCCGACGCCAACCAGTTTTTGCAGGCCAGCGAAATCAACGCGGTTGTCGCCTATGTCTTCGCGAGGATCGTGGGCAAGGGCGCGCCGAACTACGATGAATGCGTGGATTTCTGGGGCAAGGATACGCAACAATGCGAGCCTTTCAGGAAATGAAATTTTTGAGCGCGATGTTGCTTGGCGGAGCGCTGCTGCACGGCGCCGCCGCTTGCGCGCAACAGCCAAAAGACCCGGGCGAAATTCGCGGACTGAAACTGGGTTTGCAAGCCAAAAACATGGAAGTCGACGGCTTCGGCGAATTCGCTTGCGGCGGCAATGGCGGGCCGACGCGGCAAACCATTGAGGATTGGAGCGAGTTCGCGAAATGCCGACCCGAGGCCAGCGGCCTGCGCGAGGTGGCCGTGCGTTTCGACGACGCCGAAGAATACGTCGGCAAGGCGATCGACGATCCCCTCTACACGCGCCGGCGCGGCACGCGCGTCGCGGGCCATCCGGTGTTGCTTTCGGTGTTGTTCGACGCGGAGGGAACCGCGCGCGGCATCCGCTTTTTAAGCGATCCGCGCGGCGACGGGCCGGAGCGGCGC
This sequence comes from Hyphomicrobiales bacterium, assembly GCA_025363375.1. Lineage (GTDB taxonomy): Bacteria > Pseudomonadota > Alphaproteobacteria > Rhizobiales > Beijerinckiaceae > Terripilifer. The sequence goes on along the minus strand of JANYDZ010000124.1, from coordinate 454 downwards.
ATGGCGCATTTGTTGCGGCTGGCGGTGATGGAGCGCTACGGGTCCGCCGACTGGAAGTGCGAAGACTTTCCCGCCGCCGAAGGCGAAACGCCCGTTGGCGGAGTGTTCGTGAAACAACGCTGCGAAAAGAAAAACGAAACGCGCGCGATTTCCGTGCAGGCGCAGTTTTTGCGCCGCCCCGGACAGGCGGATCTCGATCCCGTCACCAAGGTCTATCGTCCCGGCCAATTCGACAGTTGGACGCGCGTGGAGATCATGGACCCGAAGCTCGCGGCGAGGTAGCTACGGATTGCGTTTTCCATCCGGCATGATCGCCGCGTCGAAATTCGCGCCGTCGAGCAAAGCGTTTGTGAGGATGGCGTGCTCGAGATTGGCGCCTTCGAAATCGGCGTTCCGCAAATCCGCGCCGTGCAGGTTGGCGCGATAGAGATTGGCGCCCGCGAGTTTCGCGCCG
>JANYDZ010000120.1 GCA_025363375.1 Hyphomicrobiales bacterium | reverse complement strand
GATCAAGTCGGGCAAGGGATGCGCGAAATATTGATACTCGCCTTTGCCGAACCCGAAGCGCTGCATCACGACGCGGCTGCGAAACCGCCCGGTTTCAGCGTAGAGCGCGGCGAGCGACGCGCATTCCCGGCTCGACAAAAGCGGCCCCGCGAGGCCAACGCCGACCTCGTCGAGTTCGCGCTCCAGGCGCGGCCAGTCGAGGGCGGCGACGCGGTCGAAAGCAGGGACGGATTTTGTCATCTGGATGATCTCACGCGCGAACACGGATTGCGGCGCGCATCATAACGCCATCCCATGTTGAACGGCGACACCCGAAAACGCCGACGCGCGGTTGCCCGCCCGCCTCCGCCTCTTTACAAATGGGAGACGAGCGTTTGGCTCGGGGGGGACGGCCCGATGAAGCATTTGATCTATGCGGCGATCGCCTGCGCCGGCGTCACGCTGTTTGCCGGAGCCGCGCAGTCGGTCGAACTCAAGGTGCTCAGCGGCAACGGCTCGCGCCCCGCCGTGATTGAACTCGCCAGGCAATTCGAACAGGCCACGGGCCACAAGGTCGCCGTCGAATTCTTCGTCAACCCCACCGTAAAGAAAATGGTCGAGGAAGGCGCGGCGTTTGATGTGACGGTGCTCAATCCGCCCGTGCTCGACGATCTTGTCAAACAAGGCTTTGTGCGCGGCGACACGCGCGCTGTGATTGGCCGCATCGGCCTCGGCGCGGCGATCAAGGCGGGCTTGCCAAGGCCCGATATTTCGACGGTGGAGGGGTTCAGGAAGCTGTTGCTCTCCTCAAAAACCGTCGCCTATCCCGGCGACGGCGCCAGCGGCATTTATTTCGTCGGTCTCGTCGAACGCATGGGCATCGCGGCCGAGATGAAATCGCGGTTGAAGCCGATGCCCGGCGAATACAACGTCGAAGTCGTCGCCGACGGCGGCGCCGATCTCGTGGTCGTCGTGGCTTCGCGCATTTATGGCGTGAAAGGCGTCGATATGATCGGCCTCATCCCGCCGGAATTGCAGACGTGGATCGGGTTCGCCACCGGCGTCGGCGCGAAAGCCAGGCAGCCGGAGGCGGCGCTGGCGCTGACGAAATTTCTGACCGCGCCGGACGCCGCGAAGGTGCTTGTCCCCATGGGCATCGAGCCGGGCAAGGAATGAAGCGTCGATGAACATTGCAAAACCGCTTGCCGCGATTGTCGCCTGCGCGGTCGTTGGCGCTCGCGCGAACGCAGCCGACGAAGCCCTGATCGCCGCCGCGAAAAAAGAAGGCCAGGTCACCTGGTACACGACGCAGATCATCAACCAGTTCGCGCGTCCCGCCGCCGAGGCCTTCGAGAAAAAGTACGCAATCAAGGTGAACTACATCCGGGGCGATTCGGTCGAACTGGCGGTGCGCCTGCTGAATGAAAGCAGGGCCGGCCGCGTGCAGGCCGATGTTTTCGACACGACATCGGCGCTTGTCGGCCTGAAGCGCGAAGGGCTGATCGAGCCGTGGCTTTCGGAGGCGGCCAAAAGATTGCCCAAACAATATCGGGACGCGGACGGCTATTGGGTCGCCACCAACGTTTTCGTTCACACGCCCGCCTTCAACACGAATCTGGTGCCGCGCGGCGGCGAACCCAGAACATGGGCCGATCTGCTGGACCCCAAATGGAAGGGTAAGATGGCCTGGACGGGCCACGCTACAAGCTCCGGCGCGCCGGGTTTCGTGGGCGTCGTCATCGCTGAAATGGGCGAAGCGAAAGGGACCGCCTATTTGCGGGAACTCGCCAAACAGGGCGTCACGCAACTCGGCGGCTCGGCGCGCGCGGCGGTCGATCAGGTCATTGCGGGCGAATACGCCATCGCGTTGCAGACCTTCAATCATCAGCCCGTCGTCAGCGCCCGCGCCGGCGCGCCGGTTGATTTCATCGCGATGAATCCTTCGCTCGCCGTGTTTTCGGTCGCCAGCCTCGCCAAAGGCGCCTTGCGCCCCAACGCCGGAAAGCTTCTGGCCGAGTTCTTGGTGAGCGAAGCAGGACAAAAGCTATTCCAGCAAGCCGATTACATTCCCGTCGATCCCGACGTGCCGCCGCTCGAGGCGCGTCTGCGGCCGGACGGCGAAAAATTCCGCGCCACGTTCATGACGCCGGAACAAATCGACGCGAACATGCCGCGCTGGGCGGCCCTGTTCAAAGAGATATTTCGCTAGGCGTTTTTCGCGCGTTGGATTGAGGGAAACAGGATGGCGGCGCGCAAGGGGCCCTGGAAGGACTGGGATCGGGACACGCGGATGCCCACGCCGCCGCCGCCCGCCGGAAGCTGCGACTGCCAGTTTCATGTTTACGAAGACCCGGCGAAATTTCCGCCCGGTCCTTTTGCAACCTACCAGCCGCCGGAACATTCCGCCTTCGCCGACGCCGCCCGGATGCACCACAAGCTTGGATTCGCGCGCGGCGTGATCGTGCATTCGAGCGTTTACGGCGCCGATCACGCGCTGCTGCTTCATGTGCTTGAGAACATGGAGCCAACGTTGCGCAAGCGCTACCGCGCGACGGGCATTCTGGGCGAGACAACCAGCGACCGGGAACTGGCGCGGCTCGACGCCGCCGGCGTCGTCGGCGTGCGGCTCAACATCGCCAAAATGTTCGGCGTGACGCCAAGCTCCAATGAAGTGCGCCGCACGATTGACCGCGTGCGCGAACTCGGCTGGCACATCCGCGTGCATGTGCGCGGCAACGATCTGCTCGATTTCTCCGATGTGCTGAAATCGGTGAAGGACATCCCCATGGTCATCGACCATCTCGGCCATGTGGATTTGAGCCTCGGACTCAAAAACCCCGTGGTGCGGTGGATTCTCGATATTCTGAAACGCGACAATTGGTGGCTGATGGCCTCCAACGGCAACCGCGATTCCGCGATGGAAGCCGGCTGGGACGACGCCGTGCCGGTCGGCCGCGCCTATGTGGAGGCCGCGCCGGACAGAATCATCTGGGCCACCAG
>JANYDZ010000118.1 GCA_025363375.1 Hyphomicrobiales bacterium | reverse complement strand
CGACGCAGGACGCCATCGACTGGCTCTATGATCCCGCCAACCGCGCCGAGGCCATCGCCATTCTCGCCAGGGACACCAAACAGGAGGCGGATATCGCGGCGTTGACCTATGACGATTACGTCGTTCGGCAAAAACCCTATGACCGCGCGCTTGACCTGCCGGACTTCTTCATGAAGCGCACGCTCGAGGGCGCGATTGAACTGGGCGACGTGCCGAAGGGCTATGTGTTCAAAGCGAACGCGCGGGATCTGTCGCTGCGGCCGAAGTAGGCGCGGCGCCGGGCGTCCTTCTCCCGGCGCCCTTCAATGCACGCTCGCGCCGCCGCGAAAATCCAGCGCGTCGATGGCGCGGCTGCGTTCGGCTTCCATGGCGGCGAGCGTTTCGCGCGCCCGCGCGCCGGTGGAATGGCTGGAGCCGTACCAGACGATTCCGCCGATGCACGCGCCAAAGCTGAGCACCGCGCCCGCCGCCGGCAATTGCAACAGGCCCAGAAGGCTGCCGCCGAGCGCCAGCGCGCCGGCGCTCATCGTCGCCTTTGAAACCAGCATGGCCTTGCGGCAGGATTCAATTTCGGCGGCAAGGCGCTCGGCGTCGCGCTCGATCGTCTCGATGCGCGCGTGAAGATCGTCGTTAAGCATGAGGCGGGGTCACGACGCCAAGGCTCTTTGCGTGCGCTTCGATCTTTTGCGCGACCATCGCCTGAAAGTCCGCGACCGGCGCGAAGCCCGGCGCAGCGCGGCAGAATTTTTCCGCTTCCACGAGCACTTCGGCTGCGTCGCGCGAGAGGTCGAGCTCCTCGACACAGGGCTGGGTGATGTACCAGGGCGTGTCGCAGAAAATCTCCACGCGGTTGCCCTCGGGATCGCGGAAATACAGGGAGAAGGCGTTGCCGTGATTGGTGCCGCGCATATCGTGCACGCCGAGCTCGTCCTTGACGCGGCGCCAGACAATCTGCACGTCCTCGAGGCGCGGCACGCGAAACGACATCTGGTTGACGTGGTTGAAGCCGGAGGCGTCGGGACGCCCCGCGACAAGCACGACCTGATGATGATCGCCCGCGTCCCAACTGGTGAAAACAATCCTGTTGCCGCGCGCCACCCCGCGGTCCGTCTCGGTGAAACCGAGCACGCGCGTGTAGAAATCCACCATGCGCTCGAGATCGACGCAATGCAGGCCAATGTGGCTGAACGAGAGTTTGACCGGCGCGGGCAAGGGCTGTTTCGACGACGCGTCGTCCATGGGGCGCTCCTGAGGTTGCGGGAATTTCGCGCTCGCAAGCCCGCGCGTCAAGTGACTACGCGGGCTTGATCCCGAACAACCTCTCCGCGTTGCCGTGGCACACTTTCGCGCGGTCCTCGTCGCTCATCTTGATTTCGCCGATCGATTTGATGGTCTCGCGGATGTATATGTGGCCGCCCTCGGGGTCGAAGGGCGAATCCGTCGCGAACAGAACCTTGTCCGCTCCGAAAAAATCGAGGCCGCAGACGATGCCGGAGCGGCCGCCGGCGAGCGCCGTATCGCCGTAGAAATCGCGGAAACATTCGACGGCGGGTTTGCCGAGCATTTGCGGGATGTGGCTGAGGTCTTCATCCGACGTGCGCGTGCCGATCTGGCTCCAGCCGATGCGGATGCGCGCGTCGAAGAAAGGGATCATGGCGCCCAGATGGTGCGCGACGATTTTGACGCCCGGCAGCCTCGACATCACGCCTGAGAAAACCAGCCGCGCCATGCAGGCGCTGGTCTCGAAGGGCCAGCCGAAAATCGCCCAGATTTCGTAGCGCGATTTTTTCTCGCCCGCGAAGTCCGGCATCTCCGCGTTGCGCGAGGGATGCAGCAGGATCGGCTTGTCGTGCGTATGCGCGATTTCGAATATCGGGAAAAAGCGGGGATCGTCGAGCGGGAGGCCGCCAACATTCGTGTGCAACTGCAAGCCGTTGGCGCCGTTTTTGAAGACGCGTTCGGCCTCTTTCACCGCGGCGTCGGGATTGTTCATGGGGAGCCCGGCGACATAGGCGGGGAAATGTCGCGGATATTTCGCGCAGAGTTCGGCGAGGCCGTCGTTGGCGACGCGGGCGTATTCGGGCGCCTCCTCCGGGCTCGCGAAGACGTCGAAGGCGGGGAGGCCGAGCGACAG
>JANYDZ010000067.1 GCA_025363375.1 Hyphomicrobiales bacterium | reverse complement strand
CTTCCGGCGCGTGATGGCACGTCGGCTGTGCGAAAAAGCGCGGCCCGTTTTCCACCGCTCCGCCCTTCACATCGCCCGCGCCAAAATACAATCGACGGATGCGGGCGAGGGAAATCGCGCCCGCGCACATGGCGCAGGGCTCCAGCGTCACGTGAAGGTCGCAATCGCCGAGGCGTTCGTTGCCGAGCGTCCTGCAAGCCGCGCGTATGGCCAGGACTTCCGCGTGGGCGGTGGGGTCCTTGTCCGCAATCGTGCGGTTGCCGGCGGCGGCGATGATCTTGCCGGCCTGCGTGATCACTGCGCCGACGGGCGTCTCGCCACGCGCGGCCGCCGCGCGCGCCTCCGCAAAGGCGCGCGCCATTGGCCCATCGTCGTTCGCGTCAACCATGCCCAACTTCCGCTCCCCATAGCGCGCCCACTCTGTTACTAGGGCGTCATGACAGACAAGAGCAATGATGGTCGGCGCCATCCGCGCAAGCCCGGCGGGGGATTTCTGCGGGACAAAAGTCCCGGCAAGGGCGGCGGCGATGCGCCCTTGCGCCGGCGCGCGGAGGCGGCCTGGTCGCCGCTGACGGCCGGTCCCGCGCCCGCGCCTTTCCCGGAAGACGGCGAAATCGTCCGCGCTCCGCGCCCCGACCGCGACAAAAAGCCGTTTCGGGGCAAGAACGAGAGCGAGCGTCCCTTTCGCGCGCGGGAAGGCGACAGGCCGGGCACGCGCCCCGGCGCCAGCGAGAAAGTCTACCGTCCGCGCGTCGAACGGGTGGCGCGCAAGCCCAAGGGGCCGCCTTCCACCTTGCGCACGGTTGAGCGCGCCGAGGGGGAGGAGCGCATCGCCAAGGTGATGGCGCGCGCCGGCCTTTGCTCGCGCCGCGACGCCGAGGAATGGATCGCGGCCGGCCGCGTGCAGGTCAATGGCGAGAAGATCGCCAGTCCCGCGCTGAACGTCGGCCCCGGCGATCAGGTCAAGGTCGACGGCAAGCCGCTGCCCGGGCGCGAGCGCACGCGCCTGTGGCTGTTCCACAAGCCGCGCGGGCTGGTGACGACATCGAGCGATCCGGAGGGCCGTCCCACCATCTTTGGCGCGCTGCCGGACGATATGCCGCGCGTCGTCAGCATCGGGCGGCTCGACATCAACACCGAGGGCCTGCTGCTGCTCACCAACGATGGCGGCCTGTCGCGCATGCTGGAACTGCCCGCCACCGGCTGGCTGCGCCGCTACCGCGTGCGCGCCCATGGCGAGACCAATCAGGCAAAACTCGACGCCCTCCGCGACGGCGTCAGCATCGACGGCGTCGACTACATCGGCATCGAGGCGCAGCTCGACCGCGCCCAGGGCGCCAATGTCTGGCTCACCATGGGGCTGCGCGAGGGCAAGAACCGCGAGATCAAGAAGGTGCTGGAGCATCTGGGTCTCGCCGTGAACCGGTTGATCCGCCTGTCCTTTGGTCCCTTCCAGCTCGGCGAACTCGGCGAGGGCGCTGTTGAAGAGATCAGGACGCGGGTTCTCATGGACCAACTCGGCCCGCAATTGATCGCCGACGCCGGCGCGGATTTCGAGGCGACTTTGGCGGAAAAGCCGCGCGAACCCGTTGCCGAGACTTTCACGGCGCGAACGCGCGATACGCCGCGCAATGAAATACGCAAGCCGCGCGAGGATTCGCGCAAGCCCGCGTTCGAAGATCAGCCGGAGCGGGCGGCGGAGCGCCCGATGGGCGGCAAGCGCAAACATGTCTCCATCATTCGGGCCGAGCGGCGCGCGGTCGAAGCCGGCCCGCGCAAACGCGTCGAACGCGCGGAAACCGCGGACCGCAAGGGCCGCGCGGTGAAGGTCGAGCGCGTTGTCGCCGCGCGTGAAAAACCGCGCGGCGCGGAGAACCGCAACGCGCGCAACTTTCGCGGAGAACGCGACGCAACGCGCGCGCCGCACAGCAAGCCGAAGCTGGAAACGCGCCCGCCCGACGCGCGTGAAGGCCGCAAGCCGTTTCGCGACCGGAACGAGGGCGGTTCGCGTCCGCCGCGTCCCGACGGCGGGAAGCGTTTCGAAAAAAGCGCCGAGAAGCGAACGAAGCCCGACGGCGAACGCTTTGAAAAGCGTCAGCGACCCCAGTTTGACCGCCCGCATCCGCCGCGCGGCGATGGCGAGCAACGCGTGTTCCGCAAGCCGCGCGAGGACGGCGAGCGCGCCCGCGCGCCGCGCCCGGGCGGGGATCGCCCTTTCAAACGCGATGGCGACAAGGCGTCTGGCGAGCGTCCGCCGCGTCGCGACGGCCCCCCGGGCGAGCGTTCGTTTCGCGGCAAGCCGGGCGGCGGCAAACCATTTCGCGGCAAGCCTGGCGGACCGCGTCCGCCGCGCCGCGACGCCTGACCTTCATGCGGATCGTCGGCGGCAGATTTCGCGGGCGCGTTTTGAAGGCGCCGTCAACTCCAGGCGTGCGGCCGACCTCCGACCGGCTGCGCGAGGCTGTGTTCAACATCCTCGCGCACAGCTACGACGATCCCTGCGTGGACGCGCGCGTGATTGATTTGTTCGCCGGCACGGGCGCGCTTGGATTTGAAGCCGTGTCGCGCGGCGGCAAATTCGCCTTGTTCGTCGACGACAGCGCCGAGGGCCGCGCGCTGACGCGTGAAAACGTCGAGCAATTGGGGTTGGGCGGCGAAACCAAAATCTTTCGCCGCGACGCCACGAAACTCGGACCCATGCCGCCGCAGGACGCCTTCACCCTGGCGTTTCTCGATCCGCCCTACGGCAAGGGCCTTGCGCCGCTCGCTCTTGCCTCGCTGCGCGATGGCGGTTGGCTGGCGCAGGACGCCTTGTGCGTGGTTGAGGAGGCAAGTCATGGGGCGCTCGAGTCCGTGGAATGTTTCACTCTGCTTGAAAAGCGTGAATACGGCGATACGCAGGTTTTGTTCCTGCGCTTTGCCGTGCAACCGGGAAAATGAGCCGGGAATCGCGCGGCGCACAGGCTGGCGAAGCCGCGAAAATGCGCCGTTGCGCCGTTCGCAAAAAATCGAGTAGTCTTGGCTCTTGTCCATGAAACACAGGGCAAACAGGGAGGATTGGCGATGTACGGGCTTCGATCCATGTTTCGCGCCAACGGCGTCGGCGCGGCGGTTTTGGGATTTGCCGCTTGTTTCACGACGGGCGGAGCTTCGGCGCGCGAAATCTATTGCCGGTTCGACCAGGGCCTCAGCGTTCACGACGGCGGCGAATATTCACGCAACTGGACGGTGGTTACCTCGGGCGTGCGCACGGTGCAACTGGCCGGGAAGGATAAGCCGACGAAAGGCTGTTCCAGCAACTGGCGGTCGCTTGGCGGATTCTACCGGCCCATTGAAATCGTCAAGAGCCCGTCCATGGGCCGCGCGCGCGTGGGGCCGCGCTACCGGGTTTTCTATGCGTCCACGCGGACCGGAAACGACGAACTGGCCTTCAAGGTGCATTGGTTGTCGCGCACCGGCGAAAAGCAGAGCGCCCTCGTCAAGTACAATATCAGCGTCGTGGACAAGCCGATGTAGAACGCGTTCTCACGCCTTCGCGGCGATCTGGTGCGCGGCGATCTGGTGCGCGGCGATCCGGTGCGCGGCGAATTCCGTCACCTGTTGGCCTAGAATCTCGATCTGCTTGGCGATGCCGGGGTCCGAACATTCGCCATTTTGAAATTTCACCACGGCTGAATTGACGCCGACGCCGAGCGGCGTCGGCCAGCCGCGCAGGGCGTGCGCCGTCTGGCGCAATTGCGAGAGCACGGGACCGGGGCCCTGATAGCCATAGCCGCAGGCCATGACTCCCACCGAGCGGCCATCCAGATAGACCTGGGGATCGGCCCGCATCTCCTCGATATAGTCGATGGTGTTTTTGATCAGGCCGGAAACGCCGCCGTGATAACAGGGCGATGAAATGACGACGCCGTCGGCCTTGCGCAGAATTTCAACCAGCCGCTCGCCGGCCGCCGTCATGGAACCGGGATCGGGATCGTACATGGGCAGTTGCACCATGTCGGCGCCGCCATAGAGCAACGTTTCAGCGCCAGCCGCGGCGGCGTATTTGAGCGCCAGCGCCAGCGCCTGCTCGGAGGAGGAGCCGGCGCGCGTCGTGCCGCCAATGCCGACAATGAAGGGTTTGCGTGCGGTCATGTCCATTCCTTCCCGAGACTGGCGTCCTTCATAGCGGCGCGTTTTCGCCCGCGCCAGTCGTCCCGCGAAAATCGTCCGGTCGCCCCGCCGGCGCGGGAAGC
>JANYDZ010000142.1 GCA_025363375.1 Hyphomicrobiales bacterium | reverse complement strand
CCAGCACATTGCGCTGGAATACTTCGGCATAGCCGCCGAGCGCCGCCACGCCCTCCTGGATGCGCGCTCCGCCGGCGTCGAACAGCCCGATGATCGGCGCGCGGTTCTTCAGCGCCATGTCCTGGATCTTCATGATCTTCTGCGCGTGGGTCTCGGAGAGGGAACCGCCGAACACCGTAAAGTCTTTCGCATAAACGAAGATGGTTCGCCCGTTGACCGTGCCCCAGCCCGTCACCACGCCGTCGCCAGGCGTCTTTTCGCCCTTGTCCATGCCGAAATCGACGCCGCGGTGCTGCACGAACATGTCGAATTCCTCGAACGAGCCGTGGTCGAGCAACAGGTCGATCCGCTCGCGCGCGGTCAGTTTGCCGCGCCTGTGCTGCGTGTCGATGCGCGCCTGTCCGCCGCCAATGCGCGCGCTGGCGCGGCGCTGTTCGAGGCTTTCAAGAATGTGTTTCATGGGACGCTCCGCGATGCCGCAGCGCTAACATGGCCGCCGGGCCCGGCAAAGCCGACCAAAGACGCAGGATATATTAAACTTATTAAAACTGTAAATTAAATAAATTTACTATATAATTCGTTTAATATGTGATAGGCCAATCCAAACCTGGAAAATCGCCCCGCCCGAGCCCCCCATGACCCAAAGCCCGCAATCCCTCGCCGACGCGCTGAATACCGCCGCCGGCCCCCTTACGCCGCAGGGCCGCGTCAAAGCGCTGCGCGAAGCCGTGCCCGGCCGCATTGTTTTCACCACCAGTCTCGGCCTCGAGGATCAGGTCCTCACCTGGATGATCGCCGGCGCCGGCCTCGCCATCGACATCGTCACCCTCGACACCGGCCGCATGTTTCCCGAGACCTATGCGCTCTGGCAGGAAACCGAAACGCGTTGCGGCGTCGCGATCGCGCCTTTTTATCCGCCGGCCGACGCCGTTGAAAAACTCGTCGCCGCGCAGGGAATCAACGGCTTCTATAATTCCGTTGAAGCGCGCAAGGCCTGCTGCCACGCGCGCAAGGTGATTCCCCTCGCGCGCGCTTTGCAAGACGCCGCGGGCTGGATCACCGGCCTGCGCGCCGATCAAAGCGACCATCGCGGCGCGCTCTCCTTCGTAGAGTTCGACGCCTCGCGCGGCCTGATCAAGCTCAACCCCATTTTCGACTGGACGCGCGAACAGGCCCTCGCCTGCGCGACGGCCGAAAACATCCCGCTGAATCCCCTGCACGAAAAGGGCTTCCTTTCCATCGGCTGCGCGCCCTGCACCCGCGCGGTTTTACCCGGCGAGAACGAACGCGCGGGCCGCTGGTGGTGGGAGAACGAGGCGCAGAAGGAATGCGGCCTGCATGTGGGCGCCGACGGCAAACTTGCGCGCGCAGGCGTCGCGGCAGGGGAAAGCGCCGCGGCGCGGGAAAGCGCCGCGCCATGAGCCTCGCCCACCTGCAATCGCTTGAAGCCGAAAGCATCCAGATTTTCCGCGAGGTCGCCGCGACCTGCGAAAATCCGGTGCTGCTCTATTCCATCGGCAAGGATTCGGCGGTGCTCCTGCACCTCGCCATGAAGGCGTTTTATCCCGCCAAACCGCCCTTCCCCGTGCTGCACGTCGACACCACCTGGAAGTTCCGCGAGATGATCGAATTCCGCGATCGACGGGCAAAGGAACTCGGCCTCAACCTTATCGTGCACATCAACGAAGAGGGCCGCGCGGCGGGAATCAATCCCATCGCTTCGGGGTCGCGCCTGCATACCGACATCATGAAGACGCAAGGCCTCAAACAGGCCCTCGACAAATACAGGTTCGACGCGGCCTTCGGCGGCGCGCGCCGCGACGAGGAGAAATCCCGCGCCAAGGAACGGGTGTTTTCGTTGCGCTCGGCCGAGCACCGCTGGGACCCGAAAAACCAGCGCCCCGAACCCTGGCGCCTCTACAACACGCGCAAACGCCCGGGCGAGAGCTTCCGCGTGTTTCCCATTTCCAACTGGACCGAAGCCGACGTGTGGGACTACGTCGCGCAGGAGAATATCCCCGTTGTGCCGCTGTATTTTGCGGCCAAACGCCCGGTCGTCGAACGCGACGGCGCGCTCATCATGCGCGACGACGAACGCCTGCCCCTGCGCGAGGGCGAGAAGGTGGAGATGCGCATGGTGCGTTTTCGCACCCTCGGCTGCTACCCCCTCACCGGCGCCGTCGAAAGCGACGCGGCAAGCCTGCCGGAAATCATCGCGGAAATGCGCGGTTCCCGCGCCTCCGAGCGGCAAGGCCGCATCATCGATCACGATGGTTCGGGCTCCATGGAAGCAAAAAAGCAGGAAGGCTATTTCTGATGAACATGGCCGTTCCCGCCCTCGCCGCGACGCCCGCGCCGCGCGCCGATTCCCTGCTGCGTTTTTTCACCTGCGGCTCCGTCGACGACGGCAAATCGACCTTGATCGGACGCCTGCTCTACGAGACGGGATCGGTCTTCGAAGATCAACTCGAAGCTCTCGACAAGGACAGCACAAAATTCGGCACGCAGGGCGAGGGCCTCGACTTCGCCCTGTTGCTCGACGGCCTCTCGGCGGAGCGTGAACAGGGCATCACCATCGACGTCGCCTACCGCTATTTCTCCTCGAAAAAACGCGCCTTCATTGTCGCCGACACTCCGGGCCACGAGCAATACACCCGCAACATGGCGACCGGCGCCTCGACCGCCGAACTCGCGGTCATTCTCATCGACGCGCGCAAGGGCATCCTGCCGCAGACGCGCCGCCATTCCTTCATTGTTTCCATGCTCGGCGTGCGCCACATCGCGCTCGCCGTCAACAAGATGGACCTCGTCGACTTCTCGCAAGCGCGTTTCGACGAAATTGTCGCCGCCTACAGGGAGGCCGCGAAAAACCTTGGCTTCGTTTCCATTGTCGCGATCCCCGTCAGCGCGCGCGACGGCGACAACATCGCGACAAATTCCGCGCGCGTAAAATGGTATCGCGGCCCCTCGCTGCTCGCCCATCTGGAAACCGTCGAGCCCGGCGCCGCGATCGAGCCGCGGACCGCCTTCGCCATGCCCGTCCAATGGGTCAACCGCCCCGATCTGGATTTTCGCGGCTACGCCGGAACCATAGCCGCCGGCGTTGTCAAACCCGGCATGGAGATCATCGCGCTCCCCGGCGCGCGCCGCGCGACAATCGCGCGCATCGTCGCATCCGATGGCGACAAGGAGAGCGCCGGCGCCGGCGAGTCCATAACCCTCACCCTCGACCGGGAAATCGACGTGTCGCGCGGCGACGTGATCGCAGCCACGTCGCACCGGCTCTCGCCGCGCCGCGCTTTTTCGGCGCGCGTGCTGTGGATGATCGACGAGGCGCTTGCGCCGGGACGCGACTACATCATCCAGCATGCCGCCGCGAGCGCCAACGCGCGCGTCACAGCGTTGCATCACATGATCGATGTTGAAACGTTCGGCGAAAAACCGGCGGAACAACTCGCCATGAACCAGATCGGCCTGATTACGCTGGCCTGCGACAAGCCCCTGATCGTCGCCAGCTACAGCGACGACAGGGACCTCGGCGCTTTCATCCTCATCGACCGCCTCACCAACCAGACGGCGGGCCTCGGGACCATCGATCTCGACGCCGCGGCCAAACTCGAGGCGCCCGCGGTCGCGCCAGTCGCGGCGCCCGTCGCGCCCCTGCGCACAAAAATCGCCGGCGCGCCCGGCACGCCCGCGCGCAAGGCGTTCACGCTGCGCGCCAGTCTTGAGGCCGCCGCCGCCTTCACGCTGGCGGGGATTGTATGGCTGCTCGCGTCCAGCGCCCTCGCCGCCGTCGCCGTCCTCGTCTTCGAATTTATCGCCCGCGCCATGATCCACGCCATCGGCGCCAACGGCGGCGCCGGCAAGACCAGCATCGACGAAGCCAACGAGAGCGGCGCCGGGATTTAGGCGACGCCGGTAAACAGGCGCCTCGTTTTTCTTGTGACGAATCCAGGTGCGCGGGAGCCGCCTTCCCCTTCAGGGTAAGGCGGCCCGAACCGTCGAGGCCACTGCGGGAATTCCATATAGCTTTTAAATCCTCTACGTAGCCCCAACACAGGTATAATTACCTAGTGCTAGGAGGGTAGCTCTTTTGTTCTCCATGCCCTCCAGAAGCCTCCCTGGCCCCGGCAAACGCCACTCCAACGCCGCCCCTCCCCCTCCGCGTCCAAACCCGCTACACTCGCGCCAAAATCGAGGAAGCCGCGAGGAA